>JAJXAL010000138.1:0-7364 GCA_021628325.1 Segatella copri
AGAAACCCCATAGGAATAGATATTATTAGTTGCCCAAGTTAACTACAGGATGAACAGTCCATCCTCTACCGAAGAAATCGGTTGAGTTATCTGTATTCGTATTAGCCGAGTTGCCAACCAGATTAGGATTGTCGTTCAGTAAGCCCTGATAGATAGGCAAGAACTCATGACCCGGTACGTATGTATCGTAAGAGCTCTTCAACTCTGGATCAACACCTACCATAGAGTAGCTGACTGCTTCCTTTGCCTTGTATGGAGAACGACGGAAGGTTCCGTGCTCCTTCAACTGAGCCAAACGACCCTGATCATAGAAGAATCCCCAACGGATCAGGTCAAGACCACGACCATTCTCGCAACCGAACTCCTTTGGACGCTCTACATTGGCAATCTGCTCGAAGAGCTTATCCTTGGTATCGAAGTCTGAGAGACTCAAATCCTTCAGGTTGGCACGCTCACGAACCTGGTTAATCCAGTCGATAGCCTGCTGTGTAGGACCGTTCACCTCGTTCTCGCACTCTGCTGCACGGAGCAAAACGTCTGAGTAACGCATCATACGGAGGTTGATACCGCAATGAAGACCGGTTGTCACCTTATCATAAAGGTTGGTACGGAAATTGGTCCACTTAGCGATAGGAAGACCACCATAGTTGTTGTTGGTTATGATGGTATCAGTAGCCGTCATCTGACTGGTATAAGCCACGTTGCCATTCTCAAATCCTTCCCAATCATTCTCGTAGGTACCGATGGTCCAGTAGAGACGTGGATCCAACTTACCAGCTGTGGTACGCTCCTGCTTGAAGAGGTTGTACAACCATGGAGAAGCTGAGAGGTCAGCCCATCCACCGAATCTACCTGGAGCGAAGTTAGACTCAACGGCATGTCCCTGTGTAGCGTTAGGGCTTGTATTGACTGGAGTCCACTCATCATCCACACCCTGTGAACCGTAGTCGAGATACTGGATTTCGAAGAGGCTCTCGGCATTGTTCTCATAAGCAGAACCCTCACGGAAGTTATCGCCATAGTTGGCCATCAGCTTGTAAGAGCCATACTTCTTGTTCATGATGTCCTTGAGTACGGCAAGAGCTTCGCTGTACTTATGACGCTGCATCAGAGTGCGGGCATAGTAACCGGCAGCAGCACCGCAGGTTGCACGACCCTTAGCCCACTGACCACCTGCATCGCGAGATGGGAGGAGAGTCATAGCCTCTGAGAAGTCCTTCTCTACCTGATCGAGCACATCGTCGTAGGTACTGTTCTTGCCATAAAGACCATCCAGAGAAGAATAGTTGGCATAATCAGTAATCAGCGCAGGATTCTGGTAATATCCTGCCAATGTATAGTATGAATAACCGCGGAGGAAGAGAGCCTGTCCCTTGATGCGCTTCATACTTTCGCTGAGCGAAGCATCATCACCTGTGGTACGTGAAAGGATGAAGTTACATACATTAATAGTATAGTAAGCCTCACGCCAAGGCCACATGGAGACTTCATATGTCACAGGGGCATCCATGTCATCGAATGGCATGTACCATACCTGTGATGAGTTCCATACCTCATCGCCACGTGTCACATCGAGGGTATAACCCACACGTGCCGAAGAACCTTCCATACGAATATGGTTGTATGCTGCAATAACGCACTCCTCCAAATCATCTGCATTGAAACCGAAGGTTCCGGTGGTCTGCTGGTTAGGATTGGTAACATCCAACTTGTCCTCGCAAGATGTGGTAGCCATAGCACCGAGGCCAAGGAAGAGAGCTAATGATAATTTATATAGTTTCATATCAAATGTTCTTTTAAATAATGATTCTTATACTTGTCTATTCTCATTATTAGAATGTAAAGTGGAGACCACACATGAATGTTCTTGCACTTGGGAAAGAGCAGAAGTTGTAACCTGGGGTAAAGGTACCGCCAGCATAGTCTACATTATATCCATGATAGCCTGTGAAGGTGTAGAGGTTCTGTGCTGATACATAGAGACGTACACCACTTACATATCCACCAAACCACTTGTCTGGGAAGTTGTAGCCCAACTCTACGTTGGCTATCTTCCAGTAAGCAGCATTCTGAATCTTGCGAGAGCTGAAGAGGTCGTTCCATGCCAATGTTGCATTGTTGGCTGCGTAGGTACGTGGAACACTTGAAAGGTAGGTACCATCCTCTGACCAACGGTTGGCATCCAGCATGCCTACCTCCTTGTTGCCATAGCCGTAGCAAGAGTTCAAACTGTTATAGATATCATCTGATACGTGATAATTCAATACTCCGTATGTAGAGATGTTGAGGTCGAAACCCTTATACTCCAAGTGAGTGCTCAAACCGAAGTTTACCTTTGGAAGACCACTGCCCAATACGGTCTGGTCGTAAGCATCGATTACGCCATCAGGAGTTCCGTCAGGACCTGAGATATCCTCATAGAGGCAGTCACCGACATTGGCGCCCTGCTGAACAGCATTGTTGTCCAAATCTTCCTGAGTACGGGCGATTCCCTTGTAAACCCAACCGTAGAACTGACCAATCTCCTGACCTACGTAAGTTGCGTATGCACCAGAAATGTATGAATCCTTACCGATACCCAGAGAGGTTACCTTGTTCTTCAGGGTACTTACGTTGGCGCTGATATCATACTTGAGGGCATGATCGTGGTTGCGGTAGGTAGCGCTGAACTCGAAACCACTGTTCTCCATAGAGGCAGCGTTCATGGTTACAGCGGTGTTGGACACACCGGTCTGTGCTGGCACAGGAACTGAGTAAAGCAGGTCTTCTGACTTGTTCTTATACCACTCGGCAGTGAACTCCAAACGGTTGTTGAACATTGCCAGGTCGATACCCACGTTGGTGGTCTTCTTCTTCTCCCAGGCGATATCGTTGTTCACGAAGGTAGAAACGGCAGAACCGGTTACAGGACTGTTGCCGAAGCTGTAAGTCATGTTGTTACGGTTCATGGTAGCCATATACTGGTACTCACCGATGTTCTCGTTACCGAGCTCACCGTAGCTGGCACGAATCTTGAACATGTTAACGATGTCGCGACTGATAGGGAAGAACTTCTCCTTATCGAAACGCCAACCTAAAGATACAGATGGGAAGGTTGCCCAACGGATGTTCTTGCTCAAACGGGAGCTACCATCACGACGTACTACTGCAGAAAGCAGGTACTTCTCATCATAGTTGTAGTTCAAACGACCTACGTATGACGCCAGACTATGCTTGAACTCGTATGACTCTGAGTAAGTGTTCTTGGCGTTCTGGAGCTGGAGGAAGTATGGCTCTGTGAAGTTGATACCCCAACCAGTCAGGAGGTTGGTATTCTCTTCTTCGTAAGTCATACCGGCGAGCAGGTTGATGTTGTGCTTGCCAATCTTTCCATCGTATGTAATGGTATTCTCAACCAAAGCATCGCTGTAGTTGCGTGAACCCTTGGTGAGGCGCTCATTCTCCTTGGCGAGATATACACGGTTGCTCTGAATCCAGGAAGGAATCCAGGTCTTATCCTTAGCCTCTGTCTTGCTGTAAGAGAGGTTTACATTATAGTGAAGACCATGGTTCTTGCTCTTGATACCTACCATGCCCAACAGGTCAACATCAGCAGAAGCTGTACCTACGAAGCGGTCAACCAATGTATTGCGCTGCAACATATTGTTAACCAACAATGGGTTAGAAGCAGAGATATCACCATGTACGCCATCATAGTAAACACCATAACCGTAAGCATCGTAGCGATAACCGTTGGCTGCACCCACCTTGTCATCGAGAACCCATGTAGAGTTATCGTAAGCCTTGATGGTAGGCTGCATCAGAAGTGTACCACGGAGCACGTTGGTTACATCTCCATACAGACCCTGAACATACTCTGAGGCATTGGAAAGACCCATGTTGTCCTGGTTTGAGTGAGAATAAACCATGCTGGTACGGAACTTCACGAACTTGGTGTCCATAGTGTTGTTGACACGGGCAGTATAACGCTCGTAGTTAGGGCCTGCACCTTCCAAGGTACCCTTCTGGTTATAGTAGTCGAGAGATACATTATAAGTACTGTGAGAGCTACCACCGCTGAGGGCTACGTTGTGGTTCTGGCGGATACCGGTCTTGAATACCTCGTCAAACCAATCTGTGTTGGTTTCGTCCTGGAAATGATACATTCCATCCTCGCCCATCTTGTAACCGCCAGGCAGAGGAGTGTTGGAATTGTTGCAAGCCTGACCGAGATAGTTGCTATACTGGTCAGCGTTCATTACATCATATACATCGCCAGGAATCTGGTCAACACCAAAGTAACCGGAATAGTTCACCTTCAGAGGCTGGTCTTTCTTACCATTCTTGGTAGTGATGATAACGACACCATTGGCAGCACGAGAACCGTAGATGGCACCCGCAGAAGCATCCTTCAGAATCTGGATGGTCTCGATATCATTAGGAGAGAAGTCACGGATAGTGGTACCCATTGGCACACCGTCGATGACATAAAGAGGAGCTGTGCTACCGAAAGAACCGATACCACGAATTCTCACACTAGGATCTGCACCAGGCTGACCGTCTGATGTAATCTGTACACCGGCAACCTTACCCTCAAGCATGGTAGAGATGTTGGAATTAGATACCTTCTTCATCTCCTCAGCATTGACGATAGATACGGAACCGGTAAGGTCTGCCTTCTTCTGGGTACCATAACCTACGACAACCACCTGGTCGAGTACATGGTCATCAGAAGAGAGCTGGATAGCATCAATAATGGCACGACCGCGTACTGCAATCTCACGCTCCTTGTAGCCAAGATAGCTTACAAAAAGAGTGGCGTTCGCCTTCACACGGATTTCAAAATTACCATCCAAGTCGGTAACTGTACCTGTCTTGGCATCCTTAGTCTTGACTGTTGCACCAATCAGAGGTTCACCCTGATCATCTACAACTTGTCCCTTGACTGTGATCACCTGGTCCTGTGCAACAGCAGCCATTGCGGGCATTGGGGCAACAAAAGAAGCGCCACCAACAGCACCAAGGCATAGCATCATAGAGAATAATTGTTTCCTCATTGCTTATCAATTTTTAGGTTTGTATTTTTGTTTATTCTAATTTCTATAGTTTGTAGTTGCTTTCGTCCGTTTACTCATTTTAGGGGTTGCGGATGGAAGTTAGTAGTGCAAGGCAAAGCCATACACATCACAAATTTTCGGTGGCAAAAGTACAATTAATCAGTATATATAGGGTGGACAAATGGAAATTATAGGTGGACAAAACGCATAAACGACTTATTTTTAGTAGTTTTACGTACTTATCCACCCCCTGTGTACCCACACATACAAAAATAGGAATCACTTGACCTATATCAAGCAATTCCTATTTTCTGTGATTCTATTCTCAAATTTATTGATTTGAATTTTCCTCTTTATCCGGTTTCACATCTGCCATCTTCTCCACATTTTCATCTTCCTGGGCATCCCTGAAAGATGTAGGTGAAACTCCATACTGCTTGGTAAAACAGCGGGTGAAATACTTCGGATCATTGAAACCTACCCGGTAGGCTATCTCGGTAATGTTGCGATTGGCACCATTATCAACAATCATCTTCTTGGCAATATCCAGACGATAGTTTCGAATGAACTGAGCAGTAGGCAAGCCTGTTTCTGCAGTCAACTTCTTGCTCAGTACGCTTCGGTTCAAGCCCATTGCATCAGAAAGTTCCTGAACTCCAAACTCAGAATTATCGTAGTTCTTCTCCATCACCTCCATGACACTTTCCATGAACGGATGCGTATTCTCTACGACCTGCTTCTTATCAGCTTCGATACTCTTCTTCTGACTTTCCTGATAACGCTGCTGATTTCGCAGAATCATCTGGATGCGACTCTGGAGCTTCTCCGGTTCATCACTGTCCTTGAGCGCTGCTTCGATAGGACGATACAGCGCCTCTACCTCCCGTTCACGCATCACATTAAGTCGACGTATATAGATATACTGTACCAAAGCGATGATACCTATTACTAGAATGGTAATAAACCACCAGCTCTTCCAGAAATAAGGAGTAATCTGAACTTCTACTGAGATCACCTGCTCCTTGTCGGAATTGATAGATGGGATATATTTCACCTCAAACTCATAGTCTCCAGCCGGCAGAGTGGAATAACGCACACTATGCTGACCAGCCTTGAGCTGAACCCACTCATTCTCGTATCCCTTCATGCGATAGAGATATACACCCTGACTCTCGCTGCCATAATTGAGCGCTGAGAAAAAGAGGGTAAACGACTTATCACTCTCATGGATACGTAACTTTCTGGCGATGGAGATGTCTTCTTCCAGATAATCGCTGCCGGCAAAGACAGGCTGGTTATCTACCAGAAGTTCGGTAAAGCACAACTTACCCGTCTGATGCACAGAACGGTTTATGCCCTTTACAGCCATCA
This sequence comes from Segatella copri, assembly GCA_021628325.1. Taxonomy (GTDB): domain Bacteria; phylum Bacteroidota; class Bacteroidia; order Bacteroidales; family Bacteroidaceae; genus Prevotella; species Prevotella copri_R. Next base: position 6,408 of record JAJXAL010000138.1, read on the forward strand.
TACCCGCATCGGTGCCCAGGAATATCTCGCCCTTGGCATTGCGGATGGCTCCATTGAAATAGAACTGCGAACTGATCAGACCGTCTTCACGGGAGAAACTGCAGAATGCCTCGGTCTTCGGATTGAAGATAGAGAGTCCATTATCGGTAGCTATCCACAACATACCCTGGTTATCCTCTACAATACCCTTCACGATATTGTTGGCAAGTCCGTTATTGGTGGTATACGACTTCACTTGAGTCTTTCCGTTTTTATCGCTGGTATAGCAATACAGACCGTAGCCGTTACTGCCCATCCATATCTTTCCATCCTTAGCCTGGCAGAAAGACAATATCTTATCGAAGACTCCGCTCTTCGGATTGTCGAGTTTATACTGATGATACGTTACAGCGAAATCGCCCTTGCCATGAGCACGCGACTTGAGGTCGACCTCTACCATTCCCCGCACACAACCCATCAGGAGTTTGCCCTTTCGGGTTATCAGAGAACCAATGCAGCCGCGCACATTCTGGCATCCCCTGAAAGGTTCGATGAGTTGGCGGCGCTTCATATCATAGAAGAAGAGACCGTCATTGGTTCCGAGCCACATACCATCATTGATAGGATCGTAAGCCAAGGCACCGGCAAAGTTAAGTAAATGCTGATGCTTAGCATCTATCACCAGAGGAATAATCTTGCCCGGCTGCTGGAGATTCATCACTGCAAAACCTGCTCCCCAGGTTCCTATCCACAGATTGCCACGATTATCGGCAGCAAGCGTAGAAACACTGTTATGAGGCAAACCGGAATTGGCGGTCGTATAATGAGTAAAGTTCCTGCTACCAGGAGCCAAGGCATTGAGTCCGCCCTCCACAGTACCGACCCACAGGGTACCATCCGGTGCAGCATACATCGCATTCACGGCATTAGGAGAGATACTGCCCGGGTTGGCGGGGTCGTGACGGTAGAATTCCAAAT
>JAJXAL010000249.1:0-1429 GCA_021628325.1 Segatella copri
TGAACCATAAGGGATACAAGGTAACAGTATTCGAGGCACGTGAGAATGCCGGTGGTCTGTTGCGTTATGGTATTCCTAACTTCAAACTCAACAAGAGCATCATCGACCGCCGTCTTCGTCTTCTCGAAGAAGAGGGCATCGAATTCAAATACAATCAGCAGATTGATGTAACCAAGTTGCCAGAAGGCTTCGATGCCTACGTGGTATCTACCGGTACACCGACAGCCCGCGACCTGAAAATTCCTGGAAGAGAGTTGAAGGGTGTTTATTTCGCCCTCGAGCTGCTTTCTCAGCAGAACCGTATCCTCGCAGGTATGGAGTTCTCTAAGGACGAACTGGTTAACTGCAAGGGCAAGGATGTATTGGTAATCGGTGGTGGTGATACGGGTTCCGACTGTATCGGTACTGCTCATCGCCAGGGGTGCAAGAGCGTGACACAGATTGAGATCATGCCTAAGCCTGTAGAAGGCCCTGAGGATCCTAAGAATCCTTGGCCAAACTGCCCTCGCACCCTGAAGACCACTTCAAGTCATGAGGAAGGCTGTACTCGCCGCTGGAACATCAACTCTCTGGAGTTCCTCGGAAAGAATGGCAAGTTGACAGGCGTGAAGGTTCAGCCTATTGATTGGAAACCAAACCCTGAGGGTGGTCGTCCACTGATGGTAGAGGCAGGCGAGCCGGAAATCATCAAGGCAGAGGCCGTATTCCTGGCCATGGGCTTCCTGAAGCCACAGCAGCCTGAATTTGCCGAGAATGTATTCGTGGCAGGCGATGCAGCAAGCGGTGCCTCTCTGGTAGTACGCGCCATGGCAAGCGGCAGAAAGATTGCTGCCCAGGTAGATAAGTTCCTGAACAAATAAATCGGTTATTTTTAACTATAAGTGTAGGGAGGTTGACCTCAGTGATGAGGCTTTCCTCCCTTTTTCTTTCCTCCCTCTCCTTTGTCTTCTGAGCACAATGAAAAAGAAATTATCAGCTGTTCTCTTGGCGTTGGCGGCCTCTATGCCAATGACTGCACAGAATCTTGTAAAGGGAAATTATGGTTATCTCTATTGTCATATGAGCGATAAGGGGGAGTGGACAGCCTACGCTATTTCCCGTGATGGTTACAACTATCAGGACATCAATGGCGGCAACCCTATCTTCAATCCAGAAGAGCATGCCCGCATTAAAGGCGGAACCCGTGATGCTTACATCACCCGTATGCATAATGGTAAAGGATACATCATGGTTACCACCGATATGTGCGTGCGCAAGAGTCACAAATGGGACAACTATGGTATCGATTTCCTGAAGAGCGATGGTCTCTACCACATGCTCATCAAGAAAGAGGGTGGAAAGAGTGGTAAAAACTATTGAAATGGAATCAAGAATTAAAAAATATAGAAAAATAAGTGGATTTATTGTTAAGTGCATAGCTGGATAGAAT
>JAJXAL010000139.1:0-7208 GCA_021628325.1 Segatella copri
AAAATATAAATAATTAATAATCATTTTTCGTGTCCACTTTGGGGAGCTGCTACAAATCAGTATCTTTGCAGCAATATTCCCTCACAAAAGTGTTGGTAATAAGGCATTATTCCCTCACAAAAATGTACAGACACAAATATCATTCCCTCACAAAAGTGTAGCAAACATGAAAAGATTCATATACAACCAACTGAAAGACTGGAAATTATCCAGTAACAGGAAGCCACTCATCATGTATGGAGCAAGACAAGTTGGCAAGACCTATATCATCAAAGAGTTTGGCGACAACGAATTTGAGAATATGGTTTACATCAACTGTTACAAAAACAAAAGCATTGCTCAACTTTTTCAAGGTGACGCAAATGCAGAAAGACTTTCCATCGGCCTTGCTGCTTATGCACACCAAGACATCACTCCTGGCAAGACCCTTGTATTTCTCGATGAGATACAAGAGATTCCACCTGTTTTGTCCTCGCTGAAATATTTCTGTGAAGACAAGCCAGAATTGCATATCATCGTAGCAGGATCATTGCTCGGTGTCATGAACATGAAAGGAGAATCCTTCCCTGTCGGTAAAGTTGACATCATGCACCTCTACCCCATGACTTATGAGGAATTTCTACTTGCCAATGGAGAGAAACAACTTTTGGATTTATTGCAAAGCGGAGATAAGGAACTTATCAACAGCCTCGCCCCAAAATTCATAGAATACCTTCGACGATACTACTTTGTTGGAGGTATGCCCGAAGCAGTATTGGAATTTACACAAAATCACAACCCAATGCAAGTAAGGCAAATTCAACAAAACATCTTGAATGCATACGAGGCAGATATCAGCAAACACACCGAAGAACAGACACAAAGAGTAAGAATGGTATGGCAATCAATCCCAGCCCAACTGGCTCGCGAGAACAAGAAGTTCATCTATGGTGCAATAAGAAAAGGAGCTAGGGCTAAAGATTTCGAGATTGCAATACAATGGCTCATTGACGCAGGACTCGTCCATAAGGTAGAAAGAACAAGAGATGCCAAATCTCCATTAAAATTCTATGCAGACATGGATGCTTTCAAATTATATGTGCTTGATGTAGGTTTGTTGGGAGCACTCACAATGGCACAACCTGACCAGATTCTCATTGGCAACAACGTGTTTAGCGAATACAAGGGGGCGTTTACTGAGAATTTCGTGCTTCAACAGCTGAAATCTCTTCCTTACTTACCCATATATTATTACAGTAAGCCAAGCTCTACCCAAGAAATCGATTTCATGGTACAAGCCGGCAGCGAAATCTTACCAATAGAAGTAAAGGCTGAGGAGAATGTAAAGGCAAAATCACTAGCAGCATTTATCACTCACGATTTTGCCTCCTATCACCTCAAAGGTATCCGTTTCTCCATGCGAGGTTTCCAAGACCAAAAATGGATGGAAAATGTACCACTATTCGCAGCTAGAGAATTTGTTAAACACAAGGTAGAGAAGAGTTTCATCATCAAATAAGCCATAGAAGCATGAGGAAGAAACTGAATAAGAAACTTTGCATGGATGACATCTATGAGATTTGTATTCTTACCCATGGTAATAACCGTAAGAAAGCTCATCTTTATCAACTAACATTTGATGAGGACGAGCGAATATCCACAAATGCCCTGTGGGTATTCACTCATTTCGACATGCAGAACAACGAGTGGCTCTATGCCAAGCACGATGACTTAATAGACCGAGTTCTCGTAGAGAAGAATGAGACCAAGCGCCGCCTGATGCTCCATCTTCTTCTCCGTCAGCCTTTCGAGGAAGAATCACTCCGTTCCGATTTCATCGATTTCTGCATCGCCAAGATTACTGCCTGTTCCCAGCCCTACGCCATCCGCTGCTACTGCATGAAGCTCGCCTACGAGCAGATGAAATACTATCCCGAACTCCTCGAAGAGTTAAGAATGGCATTGGATATGCTGGAGCAGGAGGTTCTATCACCAGGAATATTATCGGCAAAAAGGCAAATTATGAAGAAAATCAAGCGAAGCCTTGGAAGTTTCGGGAAATAGTCGTAACTTTGCAAACGTAATATTCTAACAATATAATACATAAATGGATGGAGATACAACTGAACGATTATCACAAGAAAGTCAATGCCCAGATGAAAAAGAGCATGGCTTATTGGCGAGAGCATCCGCTTTCGCTGGAGGAGTGCTTAGCTCAATTCAAGCGCTTGCGGGAACAACGGCTTGCAAGGGAGTCCAAATTGCAAGGTTAAAAGACTGGGCTAAGGAGAATGATTGCTGGATTGAAAATCCGGAGTCATTAGGTGTGTTCTCTGACCGAGGTTCAGAGAACGAGGTTTATATGGCCTATGATGGAGTACACGTTTATAAACTTAACGACTTCCGTTATTCTGACGACAACCTTACTCCTTTCTTTGAACGAATTGTGGCTCACAACCAATACTTCACAGCATGCCCCTACGATTTCATCGGTTTCTCACAGAATCGAGACGGCATGATTTGCGCAGTCCTTCGTCAACAGCTTGTTGTAAATGCGAGGGAAGCTACTCCCGAAGAAATCAAGGCTGAGTTTGAGCGCATCGGTTTTCACGCAGAAGACAATGGAGAATATTTCACCAATGGCATTCATGACATCTTCGATGCCGTGCCCAATAATGTATTGGTTGGAGATGACGGCAACTACTATTTCATAGACACCATCATCTTCCTATCAGATGATAACGGCTTGGATACTTACAAAAAGTATTCACCAAATTACTCGGCAGGAAAACAACCTTAATAAATAAAGGGAAAGTGCAAATGTCCCAAGTATGTCCCAAGTTCGTCCCAAGTAATAAATAACATCATAATAAAAATAGAAAACAAAAACAAGTAATGAAGAAAAAAGCAACGGTCCTTATCGCCTCTATCATGGCGTTCTGCGGAATCAACACCGCACACGCTGACGAGGGAATGTGGACGATTTACAACTTGCCTAACGCTGTGTATGAGATGATGCAGCGCGAAGGTTTCAGTATGACTTACGACCAGCTCTACAACGGCGAGAACGCCTTGAAAAATGCTGTGGTTAACTTCTCCGGCTATTGCTCAGGCGTAGTCGTTTCTCCAGACGGTTTGGTATTTACCAACCACCATTGCGGTTTCGAGGCTATCAGAAGCCACTCTACCGTGGAGCACGACTATATGCTCAACGGTTTCTTTGCTAAATCTTACGCAGAGGAATTGCCTAACGAGAATATGTTCGTCAGCTTTATGGTTGAACAGAAGGATGTAACCGATAAGGTGATGAGCCTCGGATACGAGCAGCTCGACAACAAGAAGCGCGATGAACTCATCGATTCTCTGGAGAACGAGATGACTAAAGAGGTGAAGAAGAACGATTCTACCCTTCATATCACCGTTCAGCCTTTCTACGAGGGCAACAAGTGGTACGCTACTACTTACCGCGACTTCACCGACCTACGTCTGGTTTTCACGGTACCAAAATCTATGGGTAAATTTGGTGGCGATACAGACAACTGGATGTGGCCTCGCCAGACCTGCGACTTCTCTGTATTCCGCATCTATGCCGACCCTAAGACCAACGGTCCTGCTGCCTACAGCAAGGACAATGTGCCTTATCATCCTAAGCGTTGGGCTCAGGTTTCTCTCCAGGGTTACAAGGATGGCGACTATGCGATGACCATGGGTTACCCAGGCAGCACAGAGCGCTATCTTTCAAGCTACGGAATCCAGACCATGCGCGATGCGGAGAATGCTCCTCGTGCCCAGGTTCGTGGCGTAAAGCAGGAGGTGATGCAGAAGCACATGCGTGCCGACGAGGCTGTGCGCATCAAGTATGACAGCAAGTACGCCCAGAGCTCCAACTACTGGAAGAATGCCATCGGTATGAACAAGTGTATCGATTCTATCGGCATCGTTAATCTGAAGCGTGAGTACGAAACCCGTCTCCGTGCTTGGCAGGATACAGCCAAGGCTGCCAACGATCTCGCCCACAAGGTAGATTTCGATAAGCTCGCCAAGCTCTACAAGGAGAGCGCAGACGTGAAGTATGCCTGGACCAACTTCGCTGAATCTTTCACAAGAAGAAGCAACATCGAGTTCTCTACCCGTGCCATCAAGCTCCAGACCAACATGGAGGTGAAGGGTCCAGAGAAGAACAAGAAGAAGCAGTATCATGAGTTTGAAGATAACTCTGCAGAATGGGATATGGCGCTCGATAAGGAAGTGCTCGCTACCCTCTTGAAGAACTACAAGGAGCACGTAGACAGCAAGTGGTTGCCTAAGTTCTACAAGACCATCGACGCTGAGTTTGGCGGCAACTACGCCAAGTATGTGGATTATCTCTGGGAGAAGTCGCTCATCATGAAGAAGGGCGCCAAGCTCTATTTCAACAAGAAGGGATATGAGAAGGATCCAGGCGTAAGCTTCGGTATGGATCTGAACGATGTATTTGCAGATTTCGCTGCTCAGATGGGCAGCATCAACGATAGCATCGCCGAGCAGGAGAAGTATCTCTGTGCTGCCAAGCTCCGTATGGAGGAGGACATGCCTCACTACAGCGACGCCAACTTCACCATGCGATTGAGCTACGGTCAGGTAGGCGGTTTCGACCTCGGTGGCAAGCCATCAGGCTATTATACCACAGCCGAGAGCCTCGTTGAGAAGATGAAGCAGGGCGATAAGTTCATCGATTACTACGCTGAGCCTATCATGCACGAGCTCCTCTCTGAGAAGGATTTCGGCAAGTATCAGGATAAGACGACTGGCAAGATGCAGCTCTGCTTCCTCACCAACAACGATATTACCGGTGGTAACTCTGGTAGCCCTATGTTCAACGGCAAGGGAGAGTTGATTGGTCTTGCCTTCGATGGCAACTGGGACAGCCTCAGCTCTGACATCAACTTCGACAAGCGCCTGGCTCGCTGCATCGGTGTGGACATCCGCTATGTGCTCTACCTGATGGATAAGTGGGGACACGCAGACCGCCTCTTGAAGGAGATCAATGCGAAGTAAATCCTATCTCTGAATCAACAGAGATGATATAAAGGTTTATCCTGGGATAAAGATTAGTCTCAGGATGATATGAAAAGAGCGGAAAATCAGCTGTTAACTGTTAACCTGTTAACTCCTGGCTTTCCGCTCTTGTTTTTTCTTATAGTTTCTCAACTAATATTGCGAGATATTGTTCAGCTCCTTCAATGAAACCTGACGAGGCTTCTCGGCAAGTTTCTTCTTCAATTCATCCACCGTTATTTCTGCAGATGGATTGAAATCGGCAGAGCGCATGTAATCAATTACACTCTGATAGAAAGCCTTGCCTTCCGGGTATTTGGCAGCCTTCTCCAAATCACTCATGCAGACGAGAAGCTTTCCGGCTCCCACCTTCCATTCCATCACCAAACCCAACTTATGATTCCGCTCGATATTATCTATCACCTGAACTACCGGGCGATAATCCTTGGCGAAGTTGTCAAGCACCAGCGGATGCGATTCCTTGATAACTGGGAACCATTGCCAGTTGGTGTGCATTTCCGTAGGGAATCCCTTGAATATCGGATGTTCCGAATTCGTTAGAATGCCCAGGGTTCCTGGAGAAACTTTCTTCTTGTTGTTCTCGCAGATGGTCTTGAACATGCGATAGTTCCAGTAATCGGTCTGGAAGAGTCCTCCAACAGTATAAGGAGTAGCATTATCTGCCTGCGAAAGCGTATCATCGGCAGCCACGAAATGGCTGGAAGCCGTAGGCATCCAAAGCACCTTTCCGCCATGTTCCAAGACTTTCACCACTTCCTCATTCAAATCCTTGGCTATGATAACGCCCTTCTTTTCCAAAGCCTTCTTAGGATAAACCCAAAGTTCGTAGGAGTTTCTCGCCTCTGTTCCTTCAATGTTTAATGTAAGAAGCAGCTTGGTAGGTTTCTGCACGTGGAAAACACCATTCAGTTCACCCACATCCACCAAACCTTCATCGTATGAAAAGATGTTCAATACTCCCTCATCCTCAGCCATCAAGTCGCCCACATTCTTTCTCACTTCACCATCCTTGGTGCTGAAAGTTCCATCATCCATACAGAACAATCCGTTCTCGGCAACCAGATGCCATTTCAGTTTCTTGCCCTTCAGCGAAGAACCGCCATAATTGGCTACCTTTACCTTAGCCTGAATCTTCTCGCCATCCTCGAAACAGAACTTCTTCATTTCCAGCAGAGGAACCACAGGCGAGCACCACTGGCGCCATTCCTCGGGCGTAGTGATTCCCTTACTCTCCATAAACGCATCCAGGATGCCTACGAAAGCACTTCCCTGGCCGGGATAATCCTGAATATCGAGCAGTTGGAAGCCCGCCATATTCCGGGTTCTCAAATCCATCTCTATATCGGCTTTATAGAGTTTCACGCTCCATAAGCCCGAAGCCTTGTGGAAATCATCTGCCTGCGAGAGCATTCCGGCAGCAGCCAGCCTGCGGCGGAACACTTCAAAGTTATAAGGATGAAGCACTCCGGTGTATTTCTTTATTTCCCGATAATCAGGATAGGTCTGAAACTGGCCTGTTTCGTGAGAGATGATTGGGATTCCGGCCTTATCGCAAGCCTCATCAAAATTCATCGTAGAATTAGGATGGAAATGATTGATCATTCCTCCATCGTAGGCATCGGCAAACGAGAAAGAACCACGGGTATGAGTATTGTATTTGCCCCATCCCTCGCCTCCGATGCGACAAGTGGTGAAGTAATCCATTCCTTCTTTTATTCCCTGATAACCGAGATAGTAATTGCTTCCGAAGGTATAGTATTTATCTGGCGCAATCTTGCGGAAATCATCCACAAACTCCTTCATCTTGTCAATGTCGCCCCAGAGTTCATTACCCAATGCCATCATTCTGAAAGATGGATGATGACCATATTCTCTGAGGATGTTCTCGCCTTCCTGATGCAAGAACGCCATCAGCCTTTCATCCTTCTTATCGAAAGAACCCCAGAAAGGAAGTTCCGGCTGGAGATAGATTCCCAGGTTGTCCGCTGCCACGAAAGCCGCCTCCGGTGGGCACCAGGAATGAAAGCGCACATGGTTGATTCCATATTCCTTGCAGGTTCCGAAATACTTCATCCAGCCTTCCACGCTCATTTCCACATGTCCCGTCAGCGGCCAGACAGCCGCATCGTGCTTGCCACGGAGGAATATCCTATGACCATTGGCGTAGAAGT
>JAJXAL010000022.1:0-40239 GCA_021628325.1 Segatella copri
AATTACCATCGACATCAGTCGCTGTTCCAGTCTTAGTTCCTACAATTCTTACAGATGCGCCAATTACTGGTTCACCATCTTCCTGAGAAACAACCTTACCTGTAACAGTAGTTTGAGCGAGAGCCATTCCTGTTGAAAGAACAAGCCCCCCCATGAGCATGGTTAATCTTTTTACCATAATTCTCTCTCTTAAAAATTAAACAACTTACAAATATCGGGTGCAAAGATACATACTTTTTGCTAATTAAACAAATTTTTAGCAAACAATTTGATATAAAATACCAACTTTATGGTACTTTATGTATATTTTTCGCATATTTTATTACTTTTCGTAAGCATTTTTGGTATTTATTCCCTCAAAAAGTAAATAACGAGAAGAAACTGGGTACAAAAGGGAAGTTTTGAAAACAGAAAGGCAAACATGCCATTTATTACAATAAATAACATGTTTGCCCTTATTATTTTATTAAAATGAAACTTACCTATCAAAAAGGGTTCATCAAGATCACACCTTATTATATATAGAGAGTTATGAAAAAAGGAGTCAATAACGCCGGAAAATTAAATCACGCCAAAATGGAGGAGCGCATTCTTAACACCATCTTCATCAACATGAGTCGTAATGTAATCGGCTACCTGCTTGAGATTATCTCCCGCATTGCCCATCGCAACACCAACGCCTGCCTCCCGGACGATGGAAATATCATTGCCGCCATCGCCGAAAGCCATGGTTTCATCTATGTTCAAACCCAGATAATCAGCCATCGCATGCAAGCCCTTGCCCTTATCAGCATCGGCTGCCGTAATATCCGTAAAGGCAGGATGCCATCTGCCCGACGTGCAGTTGCTAAGCGTAGGCATCAGGAGCGCCTCCTGTTCTACCGAACAGAAAGGAGTAACCTGTAGAATCTGCTCATCTCCCAGTTCATTCACATCAGTCAGGAAGATTTCACAATCCACTCCCAGTCCCTTGGCAAAGATTTCATAAACCTCGTCAGTATAATGATGGATAGCGAGATGATGCTCTCCCACTACAATTGCCGGATAATCATCACGGTCGGCTGCCTCGATAATCTTCTTTACATCTTCAGGAAGGATGGCGTGCTGGCTCACCACCTTATCGCCTACAAAACAGCGGGCTCCATTGGTGGTGATGTAACCGTCGATGAGATGTTCTATCTGACCGAGGTTAGTAATGAGGAGCTGCGGACGACCGGTAGAAATATACACCTCTACCCCATTCTTCTTAGCCTGCTCCAAGGCATCTACAGTACTCTGCGGAATCTTGTGGGTCTTGAAACTCACCAGGGTGCCGTCAATATCGAAAAACAATGCTTTTATCTTCTTATCCATACCAATATCTTCTATACCTTATTATATATATAATGCAAAATCGGCTCTGTAAGTACAGAAAAACCGATGCAAAATTACGAAAAAACAGATAAATGACAAAAAATATAAAGATTTATTAGATTTTACTTGCATCGAAAAGAGAAAAAACGTATATTTGCCACATCTTTATGCCCGAGGAAACTCCGAGATAACGCATAGAGCAACTACTAAATAAGAACTATTATGAGTAAGAAGTCCTATCGGTTACTGGCATCCCTGTTGCTGATGCTCGTAGCGACGCTTACTTCATGCGAGAAGTTTTCGATTGACGAAACAACCGGAAAATCACGTGAGGCAAACGCCAATGTAACTATCCATGTGCAGAAAATAGAAGGCACAAGTTTGCTGACAACCAAAGCTGCCGACAAGCAGATTGCCCTGGGCGATGTGTGCTCCAGACTGACGCTTGCCATCTTTGACGGAGAGGAGAAACTGGAGACGGTGAACCAGCTTTCAACAGACAACGGCTTCGGAACAGCCTATGTAAGTCTGGACGAAGGAGAATACCGGCTGGTGGTGATTGCCCATAACGGAAAGGGAAACTGCTCTGTCAGCGCACCCGAGAAAGTAAAGTTTGCGAGCAACAAGCTTACCGACACCTTCTATTATTACGGCAGGTTGAGCGTAACGGCAGACGGAGCCACCTCCGACATCAACCTGAGGCGAGCAGTTGGCGCCTTCAAGTTACATATTGCCGACGAAACCATTCCCGAAGAAATCAGGAGCATCAAGTTCTATTATACCGGCGGCAGCAGCACCCTGGATGCAACCACCGGATTCGGCTGCGTGAACAGCCGTCAGACCGAGAATTTCAGTATGAAAGATGGCGGCAGAGACTTTACCGTCTACACCTTCCCACATGAAGAAGAGAAGAACATCAAGATGAGTATCAGCTTTCTGGATGCCGATGCAAAGGTGGTAAAGAGTTTTGAAAAAGCCGATTTGAAAATCCATCAGAACAAAACAGCCTATACCGAGATTTCCATTGCTGACGGATTCGGTGGCGGAGACGACAGTACGGGTGGTGGAATAGGCATTACCGTAGACCCTACCTGGGGAGAGACAGAACGGGTGAATTTCTAAGAAACAGACGATTAAGGGATTACGGAAAACCAGAAGGTATGTTCTATTTTTCTACAATGCAATATATTTTTTGATTCTTAAAGATTTGATAAACAAAATTTCTTTGTCATTTAAGAATAATTCCATAAATTTGCATCCAATATTATATAATATTATAAACAAAGGATGAAAAAATATATAACTCTTATCATGCTGATGGGAGCATTGATTCCTGCCGGGGCTCAGGCACAAACGCTGAGCCTTGACAGTTGCCGTGCCATGGCGCTGCGCAACAACAAGCAGCTCAATGCCTCGAAGCTCAAGAAAGACGTGGCGTACAACATGAAGAAATCGGCACGTACCAAATATCTTCCTAAAGTAGATGCTTTAGGCGGTTACGAATGGTTCAGCAGGGAGATTTCGCTGCTGAACGACGGTCAGAAATCAACATTCAGCAATATCGGCTCTACCGTTACCGGAGGAATATCGGGAGGAGCCAGCAATCTGATGAGCCAACTTGTAAGTCAGGGAATGATTACCCCGGAGATAGCGCAGCAGATAGGCGGACTGATGAATGAGAAACTGGGACCCCTGCAGCAGCAAGGCAATGCGCTGGGAGAGAAACTGGTAGATGCTTTCCGCACCGACACCCGCAATATCTGGGCTGGAAGCGTGATGGTTCGCCAACCTATCTATATGGGTGGAGCCATCATTGCAGCCAACAAGATTGCCGACATCGGAGAGCAGATTGCAGAGAATGATCTCGACCAGCAGACCCAGAGCACGCTCTACAGCATAGACCAGGCTTACTGGCTCGCCGTTTCGCTGAAGCAGAAGCAGAAACTCGCCATCAGCTACCGCGACCTCGTAAAGAAACTGAACGAGGATGTTCATAAGATGATTCAGCAGGGAGTAGCCACCAAGGCAGACGGACTGAAGGTAGACGTGAAAGTGAACGAGGCTGAGATGCAGATTACTCAGGCAGAAGACGGTCTCGCGCTGTCGAAGATGCTGCTCTGCCAGCTCTGCGGCATTCCGATGAACCAGGAAATCACACTTGCCGATGAAGATAAGGAAACCCTGGCTTTATCAGGAACTCCTGTTGACACCGAGCAGCAAAGAGTAGCCGCACAGGATTCAGCGATGAACACCCGTCCGGAACTCCGCATGCTGCAGAATGCGCTCGACATCTCTAAAGAAGCTACCAATATGGTTCGCGCCATCAATCTGCCTCACGTGATGCTGACAGGCGGCTACATGATTTCGAACCCGAACGTATTCAATGGTTTCCAGAAGAAGTTTACCGGAGTCTGGAACGTAGGCGTGATGGTTCATGTTCCGGTATGGAACTGGTTCGACGGAGCCTACAAGGTGAGAGCCGCCAAGGCTGCCAGCAATATCGCCCAGATGAACCTGGATGATACGAGAGAGAAGATTCATCTGCAGATTACCCAAAGCCAGTTTAAGGTAAAGGAAGCCCAGAAGAAGCTCAACATGGCAATGAAGAACATCGCCAGTGCAGATGAGAATCTGAGATGCGCCAACCTCGGTTTCAAGGAAGGCGTGATGGAGGTTGCTGACGTGATGGCTGCACAGACTGCCTGGCAGAAAGCACAGAGCCAGAAGATTGATGCAGAAATCGACGTGAAGCTGACTCAGGTTGGGCTGAACAAGGCACTCGGCATCCTGCAGTAATAATAATAACAAATTTAAATTCAGATTAAACAAAATGTCTAAGAAATCACAGCATAACAACATATTGCTCGCTGTAATCGGTTTTACAGCAGTAGTCATTCTCGTAGGCGTCATCGGTTTCTTCACTTTGGAACAGAAGGATGACACCATTCAGGGCGAGGTAGAAGTATCAGAATACAGAGTATCCTGCAAACTGCCGGGACGCGTAGTAGAGCTCCGCGTTCAGGAAGGCGATTACGTTCATGTGGGCGATACGCTCGCCATCCTCGAAGTGCCGGAAATGAAATCGCAGGAACAGATGCTCCAGGCTACCAACGCTGCAGCCGAGGCGATGAAGGACCTGACGGATGCAGGTGCACGCAAGGAGCAGATTCAGGGCGCTTACCAGTTGGTTCAGCAGGCTGAAGCTGCCGCAACCATCGCCAAGAAGACCTACGACCGCATGCAGAACCTCTTTAATGAGGGTGTAATCAGCGGTCAGAAGCGCGACGAGGCTTACGCAGCCTACAAGGCTACAGAGGCTCAGGTGGCTGCTGCCAGAAGTCAGTACGATATGGCGAAGAACGGCGCCCGCGAACAGGAGAAGCGCATGGCTGCCAACAACACCCAGGCTTCGAAGAGCGCTGTGGATGTAGTGAAGAATCTTCTGAAAGAAACCGTTCAGGTGGCTCAGTGCGAAGGCGAGGTAAGCAATGTCTATCCTAAGGTAGGCGAGCTTGTAGGCCTCGGCTCTCCTATCATGAGCATCTCTATCATGAGCGATATGTGGGGAACCTTCAATGTTCGCGAAGACCATCTCAAGGGTCTAAACAAGGGCGATGAGTTCACCGCTTACGTTCCAGCCTTCAACAAGGACATCAAGATGAAGGTTTACTACCTGAAAGACCAGGGCTCTTACGCTACCTGGAAGGCAACCAAGGATAATGGCGACTACGACCGCAAGACTTTCGAGGTGAAGGCCCGTCCTGTCACAAAGATTGAGGGATTGCGCCCGGGAATGTCACTCATCATTAAATAACATCTATGTTTAAGAAATTATATCATATAGCTCTCAGAGAATGCGGCATCATGTGGAAGAATCCCATTTATCTCTTCTGCATGGTCATCTTCCCCATCGTGGTGGTGATTTTCTTCACCACGCTGATGAAGGGAGGAGTGCCTACCGACATGCCTGTGGGCATAGTAGATCAGGACAACTCCGCCACATCGCGCCAGCTGGTGCATAAGCTCGATGCCTTCCAGACCACCAAGGTAGTGGCCCATTACGAGAACATGGCAGAGGCAAGACATGCTATCCAGAAGAACGAAATCTATGCCTTTCTGCTGATTCCTGACGGAACGGAGGCAGGACTGATGGCCCAGAAGCAGCCTAAGATTTCCTTCTACTACAGCAGCGTATCGCTGGCAGCCGGCTCCCTGCTCTTCCGCGATCTGAAAACCATCTCTACCCTGGGAGGTGCGGCGGCAGGAATGGCGAAACTTTCGGCACTGGGAAAGACGAACGATGAAATCATGACCTTCCTGCAGCCTATCGCCGTAGATCTGCACATGATAGGTAACCCATACGCCAACTACAACTATTATCTTTCGAGCGTAATGGTGCCGGGACTCATCATGCTGTTCATCTTCCTGATTACACCTTATTCTATAGGTACGGAACTGAAGTTCAACCGGGCAAGAGACTGGATGCGGATGGCAGGCAACAATCCTTATCTCGCCATTGCGGGTAAGATGCTGCCTCAGACGCTCATCTTCCTGAGTATCTTCCTGCTGTTCGAATTCTACATCTATTATGTATTACAGTTTCCACATCCGGGCGGCGCGCTGCCTATCATCCTGTTAGGCATTCTGAGCGTACTCTCCTGCCAGTGTTTCGGCATCTTTGCCTTCGGACTGACGCCTTCATTGCGCATGTCGATGAGTATCTGTTCGTTGTGGGGCGTGGTGAGTTTCTCCATCTGCGGAGCCACCTATCCGCTCTTCTCGATGGATTCTCCGATCCAGTCTATCGGCCAGCTTTTCCCGATGCGCCACTATTATATGATTTACCAGATGAACATCTTCAATGGTTTCCCGATGGGCGATGCTGTGCTCCACTGGGGCGCAATGGTGCTGTTCTGTGCCCTGCCGATGCTCACTATCTGGAACATCAAGAAGGCAATGCTGGTTTACAAGTACTTGCCGTAGGAAAGTGAAGAGTGAAGAATTCAACAGCTTTACTAATCATAAAGTTCAATGCTCAAAGTTCAAAGTGTAATGTTAAAAAGTAGTTTATTATATAAGATTATCAATGGCATCTGGGATATGTGCTACATCTGGAAGACGGAAATGCGCAATGTTTTCCGCGATGAGGGTGTGCTCATCTTCTGCATTCTGGTGCCGCTGGGTTATCCGCTGCTCTACTCGTGGATTTACAACAACGAGGTAGTGAGAGAAGTGGATACGGCGATTGTGGACCTGAGCCACAGTCACAGTTCACGCGAGTTTATCCGCGATTATGATGCTTCGCCAGATGCCAAGGCTACCTATTACTGCAACAGTCTGGACGAGGCGAAGGAACTGGTGCGCAGACAGGCAGTTCACGGAATTCTTTACTTCCCTGCCGACTTCGATACGAAGCTGAACCGGGGCGAACAGGCGCATGTGGGAGTTTACTGCGATATGAGTCTGATGCTGACCTATAAGGCTATTTATCAGACCTCGCAGGCCGTAGCCAGCCACATCAACTCGAGCATCCAGATAACACAGGCTGGAGGATTTACGGATAGAGACGACGAGATTACCACCGAGCCGCTTGCCTTTGATGAGGTTCCGATATTCAACACGACAGGAGGTTACGGAAATGCTATTCTGCCGGCTGTGCTGGTTCTTATCCTGCAGCAGACGATGCTGCTGGGCATAGGAATGGCAGCGGGAACATCAAGAGAACTCAACAGAAACCGCGAACTCATACCAGTAAGCGAGCATTATGGCGGTATTTTCCGCATTGTTTTCGGCAAGGCATTGGTTTATTTCATGGTTTATGCCGTGATGGGAATGTATCTTACGCTGGTAGTTCCTAAGCTGTTCAGTTTTGTAAGTATGGTAACGTGGACCACTATTCTCGGTTTCCTCCTCCCTTACATTCTTTCGTGTGTTTTCTTCGGTCTGATGCTGTCGTGTCTGGTAAGATATCGTGAAAATGTGATGCTTCTGGTGGTATTTACCTCCGTTCCGTTGCTTTTTATGACGGGAGTTTCATGGCCACTGAGCAATATTCCGGGCTTTTGGCAAGGATTTGCGTGGGTTTTCCCATCCACTTTCGGCATCCGCGGGTTCCTCAGAATCAGCAGTATGGGTGCTTCGCTTTCAGATATTCTGCCGGAATTCAGAGCACTCTGGATACAAACGGGTGTCTATTTCCTGGCTACCTGCCTGGTTTTCAGGCAGCAACTGCGCTCAGCCAGACTCAAGGCAAACCTTACTGCCGAAGTAGCAGAAGAAGAGGATGAGGTGGAAGAAATCGTGGAGAATGGATAATGTACAATGAATAATTTCGGGGGTGACCATGCAAAAAACAGCTGTTAACTGTTAACCTGTTAACTCCTCTGATAAAAAAAAAGCTAGGACTGCTTGAGGGCAATCCTAGCTTTTTATTTTATACCCTTATCAAATAGGATATTTACTACTTAGTGTGTACTTACAATCTTGGTTGGAGCCTTCTCGGCATTTCTGCGGTTCACCACCGTTATAACGCTTTGGGCAAGGCTGAGGAAAGCCTGACCGGTAATGGAATCAACCTTGGTAGCAGCAGGCGCACCATCATCACCCCCCTCGCAGATGCTCTGAACGATAGGAATCTGGGCGAGCAGAGGCACATTCATCTCCTTGGCGAGATTCTTGCAACCCTCCTTACCAAAGATATAATACTTGTTCTCAGGCAGCTCGGCAGGCGTAAAGTAAGCCATGTTCTCGATAAGTCCGAGGATAGGCACATTCACCTTATCATTCTGATACATGTCAATACCCTTTCTCGCATCGGCAAGCGCCACCTGCTGAGGCGTACTTACGATAACTGCACCCGTAATGGAAAGCGTCTGGAGCAGCGTAAGATGAATATCGCTTGTGCCAGGAGGCGTATCAAGGATAAAGTAATCCAACTCACCCCAGTCAGCATCAGCAATCTGCTGCTTCAGGGCAGAACAAGCCATTCCGCCGCGCCACAGAGTAGCCGTAGTAGGACTTACGAAGAAGCCGATACTCAGGAGCTTCACGCCGTATTTCTCGACAGGTTCGATGAGGTCTCTGCCGTCCTTGTGAACAGAATAAGGACGCTCCTCCTCCACACCGAACATCTTAGGCATGGAAGGACCGAAGATATCCGTATCGAGCAAGCCCACCTTGTAGCCCAACTTAGCCAGAGCGATGGCGAGATTGGCAGAAACGGTACTCTTGCCTACTCCACCCTTACCAGAGCTCACAGCGATGACGTTCTTCACCTGTGGCAGCATCTTTCCCACCTCAGGACGAGGAGCCGACTTGAACTCAGTAACGACTTCCACCTCTACATCTTTCGAAATATGATAATGGATGGCAGCCTCAGCCGCCTTCACCGTACTCTTGAGGAAAGGATCCGTATCACGAGGAAAGAGAAGAACCACCTTCACCTTCATACCATTGATGCTAGGCGTATCTGCCAGCATCTCGCTCTCTATGAGGTTCTTCTTGGTGCCTGGATAAATCACCGTAGCAAGCGCCTCTTCAATCAATTTTGGATATAATGTCATCATTTCTTTTAATTTATTTGGTGCAAAAGTAACAATAAATAATGTAATAAGCAAATAAAAACTAAATAATTTCAGATATTAAACACTTTTATGTATCTTTGCAAATTGCAGAAATGTGTAGTTTCAGCAAAAAAGCGAATCTACAACCGAACAGACAAAAACGGAAGAAAAATGAAATATAAAAAGATTATATTAGGCGTAGCCTTGGCTCTGGCCTGCTTCTCTAGCCTGAATGCCAACGCGCTGACCGAAACCAAAGTGAAGAAGACGGATACTCAGACCGCAGCACCCAACGTTTACTGGACCGACGGCTACGGAAGAGTATCTTATACCACCAACTCTATCATTTCGCCGGTAGTAAAAATTGCCCTCAAGGAGTTTGCGGGCGATATGAAAGCCGTAACCGGATTCGATGCGAAAGAAAAATCAGGTGCTCCGATACAGATTTACCAGCTCGACCAGCTCACCAACAAAGAGTTTTCGGCAGTAGAAAAACTCGGTGCGCCGCTGCATCTTATTATCACCGCAAAGGATGCTTTCTACATCGGTACGAGGAAAGGGAAACTCATCGTTATCGGAAGCAACGCCCGCGGAACGGCTTACGCCATCATGAAACTCTCTGAGCTGGCTGGCGTTTCGCCTCTGGCGGCATGGAACGACCTGCAGCCTGCACAGCGCAAGAGTCTCTACACACCCGTAGACCAGCAGTGGATAGAGGTTCCGAGAATAGAATTCAGAGGACTTGCCCTGAACAACAGCCAGTGGATGAAACCGCAGAACTACAGCCGCATCGCCCGACTGATGCTGCGCCTGAGAGCCAATACGCTGTGGCAGGTAGACGGCAGGCACGAGGCTGCTTACAACAAGGCTGTGGTAGACAGTTTCGACATCTGCGTGGCGGAAAACTATAAGGTGACGGAGTTCGTGGGCAAGAAGCACAAGAAGAAACACCGCCAAACCATCGAGAATGTGAAGCTGGTATGCTCGGATGCACAGATGGAGATGAGCAATCTCTCGCCGGGCCTGCTGCTCGAAATGCTCAACAGCAAGGATTATCTGGAGAGCAAGAATGCCCAGCGCGGCAAATCACACCGTTCTGAGGCTCACAACGACGAAGACTGTGCCTGGATAGCCAACATTACCAATCCGAAACAGTCAACCTTCCAACTTGCCATGATGATGAACCTGGCGTGGAATAAAAACGCCCTGAAAGCAGGTTGCAAGACGTATATCCAGAACTCTCTCAACGCATTCTTTGGCGCCATTACGGGCAAGAAAATCATGCCCCTGATGGAAGAATATTACCGCCTTACCAGCATCCGCCATTCCGCTTATATGGCGATGCCTTACGGCGATACTGAGTTTCATTCAGGCGAATTCGGCAACGAACTGGAGCGTTTTCTCTACCGCTACGACCTGTTGAAGGCGCAGACTGAATCCATCGAACGCATGCTGCCTCAGAACCAGAAAGACGGTTTCTTCGAGGTAGTGAAATATCCGATATTCCTGGCTGCCTTAGTAGCCGAAAAGGAGCTGGAGGCACAGGAAGCAAGATACATCTCCCGTCCGGGACTGTTTAATAAAGACGATGAGGCGAAGGCTGCAGCGGCTGTGAGCCTTGATGCTTACAACAAACTGAAGCAGCTCAATGCCTACTATACTCACATCAGAAACGGCAAATGGAAGGATTTCATTCTTACCAACGGTGCAGAGATGCAGGCTCCGCAGATTCCGGGCACACTCCCGGCTGCCGACATCAAGCGGCTGAAAGCAGATGCCTTCGACCGCAGCAACGATCTCAAGCCGCTCTCTGCAGTTACCGGCGACATCATTGCCAAGAATGCCTACGAATGGAGCGAGGCTACCGAATCGCCGCTTGCCCAGGCTGCCGTAAGAGGAGCCGAGAAGATTACCGTCCGTCCGCTGTTAGGTCACAGCGGCAAGGCTGTGAAATTACCGAAAGGAGCCAGTCTGAGCTATGATTTCTACTGCGACAAGAGCGGTGATGCGCGTTTCACCATCGCCGTTATTCCTTGCTTCCTAAACGCTGTAAAGGATATGAGGGTGAGTGTGAGCATAGACCGTGGCGAACCGGTAATCTGCCAGTTGAAGGAGGTTTACAACTCAAAGGACTGGCAGTTTGACCTGTGGCGCGGCCAGACGCTGAAGAGCTTCTACGTTACGCTGCCTGGCGGCAGTCACAACGTAACCATCAAGGCTTTAGACGATAATGTGATGATTGACCAGTGGGTTCTGGATTACGATGTAGACAGAGAATATTACGTATTCCCAGTTGCAAAATAAGAGGCTTTTCTGCAGTTTTTCAGGCTTAAATGAAGACCAGGCTGAGGCATAAATGAAGACCGGGCTGTGGCATAAATGATGGCGGGGCAGAGGCTTAAATGAGGGCTGTCATGAGGTTTTTACGTAGCTTTTCATGAGGCTTTTATGATGCTGAAATGTGTTAAGAATCCTAACTCATAGCTTCTTCCCCCTCAACTCAATGACTTATGCCCCGCAAAGCACAGAGACGGGAAAAAAGAGCGAGGGGTTAACAGGTTAACAGTTAACACCCCAAAAATGCATAGTTTCCCCCACACATATATAAAAATAAGTATATATATATATTATATTATAATAAGGTACGCGCGAGGGGAGTATCGAAAAAACAGCTGTTAACTGTTAACTCTGTTAACCCCCAGGCATAAAAAGGCAGAAAGCCTCTCAGCAAAACGATGCTGAGAGGCTTCTGCCTTTTTTATTTGAGACTCTATAAAACTTCCATTTCATTTCTCTTCATAATAAGAGGATAACGCTCAGGATGCTTTAAACTCTCTATTTCTAAATCTACATCCAGTTTAGGCCACTCAATGGCATTTCTTCCACTCATCTGCACATCAAGAGCATCAGAAATACATGCATTCTTCATCCAAGGAATCCGATTATAAGATATGAAATAATCGTTTCCTTTCACAGAAAGCATAATGCCTTTATCATTTATCATCAAGACGCTTACCTGTGTGTCTTGCGAATTTGATTTTAAAATCGTCTCCATAATCTTTAAGTATTTTTTCTATAAAACTTAATTCTTTTGTATTGAATCCGAAATTTTCTGCTAGTTCAATATTGGGTTCAAGCCAATACTTAGCTTCATTTTCGGCCTTAACGACATGAATATGCATTCTCTTTTCCTCATTGGAATAGATCTTGAACACAAAGCCATTTATTTCTTTAAATTTAGGACTCATATCCTCTTTATTTAAGAAGTTATATTTTCTGTGGGCAAAGATACGATATTTTTATGAAACTCCAAGGGAAAAACATAAAAAAAGCACTCCAAGGAGCGAAAACTCCTCAAAGTGCTCTGAACTTACTATTATCTCTTATTGGTTTTTACGCAATAAAGAAGTCATTGATTACTCAATAACTACGGTTGTCCAACCATGCTTGTCCTCAATAGTACCATACTGGATTCCGCGGAGCGTATCATAGAGGTGCTTAGAGATAGGACCTGGCTTCTCGCCAAAGTTGTAGCGCTTGCCTGTATCTAAGTCATCAATGTAGCTGATAGGACTGATTACGGCAGCAGTACCGCAAGCACCAGCCTCCTCGAAAGTATCCAGCTCATCCTCAGGAATCTGACGGCGCTCCACCTTCATACCGAGATCCTCAGCCAACTGCATCAGACTCTTGTTGGTGATAGAAGGGAGGATAGATGTACTCTTAGGAGTAACGTATGTATTATTCTTGATTCCGAAGAAGTTGGCAGCACCACACTCATCCATGTATTTCTTCTCCTTGGCGTCAAGATAGAACTCGCATGCATAACCCTTCTCGTGAGCGATATTGTTGGCTCTGAGGGAAGCAGCATAGTTTCCACCCACCTTATAGATACCTGTTCCGAGAGGAGCAGAGCGGTCGAAATCGCGGATGATGACGTATGGGTTGGTAGAGAATCCACCCTTGAAGTATGGACCCACTGGAGTTACGAAGATGAGGAAGCAATACTCAGTAGCAGGGTGAACACCCACCTGAGCACTTGTACCGATGAGCAGCGGACGGATATAAAGCGTAGCACCGCTCTCGTAGGTAGGAATCCACTCCTGGTTGAGGCGAACTACCTTCTTCACCATTTCCTCGAACATCTCTGTAGGCACCTCTGGCATCAGAATGCCGCGACATGTGCTCTGCAAGCGCTTAGCGTTCTCATCCATACGGAACACGCGCACCTTACCGTCTGGGCAACGATAAGCCTTCAAGCCCTCGAATGCCTCCTGGCCATAGTGCAGACAGGTTGCAGCCATGTGCAATTTCAAATACTCATCAGAGCAAACTTCTATTTCGCCCCATTTGCCGTCGCGATAGTAACAGCGAACATTGTAGTCAGTCTGGCGATAGCCAAATGACAAATTAGACCAATCTAAGTCTTTCATAACATCTATATTATTAATGTTCTACTAATATTTTAGATGCAAAAGTACAAAATAATCTATTAATCTGCAACTCTTTTACAATATTTTTAATGAAAACGTTATCTTTTTATTCATTTCTTCCATTTTGGGGCATCTTTTTACCATTTTAGGGGGTTCTTTTATTGTAATTGAGAGATTGTATTTCTGAAAATGAAAAAGCTGCACCCATTCTTCGCGAACAGGATGCAGCATACCAACTAACATTAACTTTAAATCAACTATTCTTTAAACCTATCATTTTATATTGCTATATAACCAATAGGGGAAGCGAGATTAACGGGTGTATTCCTCAGGAATCTGAGGCATCGCTCCATTCTGGGTACAAACGTAGGCACTTACCTTTACGGCAAGTTCGTGAGCCTCCTGAATACTCTTGCCCTTCAGAATGCTGGCACAGAATGTACCGGTAAAGCTGTCGCCTGCACCTACTGTATCAGCTACCTCAACCTTTGGAGTCTCCTGGAATGACTTCACACCCGGAGCAAAGACATAGCTGCCGTTTACACCGCAGGTCAGCACGAGCATATCGAGATTATACTTGCCGAGAATCAGCCAGCACTTGTTCTCGATATCCAAACCTGGATAACCAAAGAGACGGCCGATGGTAATCAACTCCTCATCATTGATCTTCAACACATTGCAGCGCTTCAAGCTCTCGGTAATCACCTCAGGAGTATAGAAGTTCTGACGAAGATTGATGTCGAAAATCTTCAGACAATCCTCTGGAGTATGATCGAGGAACGTATAGATGGTCTTCCGGCTAACCTCACTGCGCTGAGCCAGAGAACCCCAGCATACAGCTCCAGCATTGACAGCAATCTCCCTGATATCACTGGTGAACGGGATATTATCCCAAGCTACACCCTGCTTGATATCGTAAGTCGGAACGCCCTCCTTATCAAGCTGCACCTGAACAGTACCGGTAGGATAATCTACCTCAGGCATTACATACTTCAACTTCTTCTCATCGAGAATGCGAAGGGCTGTTTCGCCCAAGGCATCCTTACCCACAGCACTCACGGCTACAGAATGCAAACCATGCTGACCTGCGTGGTAAGCGAAGTTGGCAGGAGCACCGCCGAGTTGAGAACCACTAGGGAGAACATCAAAGAGGATTTCGCCCAAACCTACACAATATTTTGTATTCAAATTCTTTGTTTCCATAATTACACCTTATTATATACGATATAAACGATTGCGGATGATTTTTATTATAACTTGCGGATATAAGTGAAGAGATAAGCAACTCCCACAGCCATGACAGCCACAGCACCAGTCTGCCCCCAAGTATCGCTGGCAAAGCCCATAATCAAAGGGAAGACGGTACCACCGAAGAGTCCCATGATCATCAGTCCACTCACCTCATTTTTCTTATCAGGCATGGCAAGAAGTGCCTGAGAGAAAATCATGGAGAACACGTTAGAGTTGCCGTATCCCACGAGGGCGATGGCGATATAAAGCATCATCTTGCTCTCGCCTACCCACATGCCTATCATACTCAGAGCCATCATCACTACGCTGATGACGAAGAAAGTGCGGGTCTTCATCATGCGGAGGAAAACGGTACCGGTGAAACATCCGATGGTACGGAAGATGAAGTAGAGCGATGTAGCGAAGGCAGCCTCGTTCAGCGTCCATCCCAGACGCTCCATCAGAATTTTAGGAGCAGTAGTGTTGGTACCTACATCAATGCCTACATGGCACATGATACCGATGAAGGAAAGCAGCACGATAGGTTTGCCGAGCAACTTGAAGCACTCGCCAAAGCCGGAAGCCTTACCCTCGTTCTTCTCTTCTTCAATAGGTGTACCAGCCAGGAAGAAGGTAGCTGCGATTCCGATAACCATATAGATTGGGAAGAGGATTCTCCAGCCCAGACCGAAGGTTGGAATGCTTGCCATGGCGCCCCACATAGCGATGTATGGAGCCAGGAAGGAAGCTATCGCCTTGACAAACTGACCGAAGGTCAATGTGGATGCCAGGTTCTGACCTGATGTCACCACCGAAACCAGAGGGTTCAGGGATGTCTGCATCAAGGCATTTCCGATGCCGAGCAATGAGAACGACACGAGCATCAGTTCAAAGTTTTCGCCGAAAATAGGCAAAAGAAGTGAGATAACGGTAACGAGCAAAGACAGGAGTACTGTCTTCTTTCTACCTATCTTATTCATCAGGATTCCCGTAGGAACCGAGAAGATGAGAAACCAGAAGAATACCAGCGATGGGAACAGATTGGCTGTTGCATCATTGAGGTTGAGATCTTCCTTTACGTAGTTGGAGGCAATACCTACCAAATCTACAAATCCCATGGCGAAGAAACAGAGCATCACCGGGATGATTGATAACTTTGATGATTTATTCATAATTGTTAGCGTTATTGTTTCTATTTTGCTGGTGCAAAGGTAGCGATAAACGATACTATATATCATAAAATATCGTTCATCGACTACCATTTTTGTTGCATTGTTACATCATTAACACGCTAAGAAACAATAGTATTATAGATTCAGTTCTTAACAGATGAAGTTACTTGATGTCGTAAATCTGATACTTACCCTTTCCCTTTACAGTAACCTTGTTGTAAGGCTTGCTTGGGAACACGAGATTGGTCATAGACATCTTGCCGTCAGCATCCAGTGCCTCGATGCTGCTCTTGTCGATGAAGATGCGCAGCTGGCTGATCTTGCCGTAGGTTGGAGCCTTGGTGACTGCAACGAAGTCCTTGCTGAAATCCATCTTACCGCTCTTGGTTCTATCCATAGAGAAAGTCTCTGCCTTGGCATCGTAGTTCATCACTACCTTCTCGCCCTTGTCGTTGCTCAAAGTGATAGTAGCATTTCCCTTCAGGTTCACTACCATCTCGCAAGATTCTGTGAGTTTCTTGCCTGCCTTCTTGCTTCTTGCCGCAGTCATCTCTGGAGATGGAACCACGCTGCAATAAGTTTCACCCTTATACTCGAAGAGACCTAAATCGCGAGGAATAGAGTTGCCTGAACGGTACTGCTGGGTTGGAACCTGGTTGGCATACTGCCAGTTGCTCATCCAGGCGATAGCCACACGGCGACCTTCTGGTGCGTTATCAAAAGTAACTGTAGCGTAATGATCCTTTCCGTAATCCATCCACTTGGTTACCTCTGGCTTGCTGTCGCAAGTAAACTTGTGTCCGTCGAAATCACCTACGAAATACTGGGTTGCTGAACCACCGGATGGACCGCCAGGATTGATGTTGCAGATGAGCATCCACTTCTCCTTATCGGTGCCACGAACCTTCATCTTCATCAGGTCTGGGCATTCCCAAACACCGCCATGGTTGCCATACTTCTCACCGAAAGAGCTTTCGTATTTCCAGTCCTTCAAGTTATCTGAAGAATAGATTTCCATGTGCTGACCGGCAGCCAGAATCATATTCCACTTCTTGATGTCCTCGTTCCAGAACATGTGAGGGTCACGGAAATCAGGCACAGTGCTGGTGATGATCGGATTTCCCTCATATTTGGTAAAGGTCTTGCCGTTATCTGTACTGTAAGCCATGCTCTGGGTCTGGTTTTCTGCAGCAGAAGTATAAAGTGCAACCACAGCATCCTTTCCGAAACCCGAGGTATTGTTCTTGTCAACCACGGCAGAACCGCTGAAGATGGTACCTACAGCATCTGGCTGGATAGGAGTACCCTGGAACTTCCAGTGAACCAGGTCGGTGGAAGTAGAATGTCCCCAGGTCATATTCTCCCACTGTGATCCGTAAGGATTATACTGGAAATAGAGATTCCATACACCATCCTTATAGAACATACCGTTAGGGTCGTTCATCCATCCGTAAGCAGGAGTGTGATGGAAATCCGGACGATACTGTTCGCGATTCTTCATATCGAAAGCATCAGAGAACTTCATCTCCTTCCAGCAAGTGAGGGCATTCAGTCCTTCCTTGCTATAATCACCATTAACATGGATATCGAGAGCCAGGCCTTTCAAGCCAGCAAACTCATCCATATAGAGAGGTACGAAATAATCTACGTGGTCTTTAGCCAACTTCACATTGAGGGCTTTCACCTGCTTGTTGTCAGCAATCACCTTGATATTTGCCATCTCAGCATCCTCCTGTACAGGAAGCAAGAGACACTTCTGGTTCTGACTCTCCTGGCTGATGCGATAGAGACAGTGATTATTGCTCAAGAAGGAAGCCTGCTGGGCATAACTGGCGGTGAAACCGCAAAGAGCGACAAGCGCTGAAACAAAAATCTTTTTCATTGTCAATTTATTAATTGAGTACATTTAAAAAACATCTAATTATTAAAAAATGCCGGTAAGCCATTACTCGTATCCCTTGTTCTGCTTATAAAGACCAGGAATGTAATACAGCTGGTTATATGGAACCGGATAGAACTCGTTCTTGCCCGGTGTGAACTTGGCATCCTTCAGGTATTGAGCGTATGTTTGCTCTCCATACTTATCGTTCTGCTCTGATGCAAAATACTTGTTCAATGTCTCAGAAGCAATGCCCCAGCGGCGCAGGTCGAAGAAACGGCCGTTCTCCATCGCCATCTCCAGGCGACGTTCCCAGCGCAGGCACTTTCTTGCGGTCTCCTTATCCTGGAAATAAGACTCTGGATAAAGGGCAATATCACACTGAGCCTTGGCATAATCGATATGCTTATCCACAGAATTCTTGGCTCTCTGACGGATATCGTTGATGATGGTACGAGCCTCAGCCAGACGGCCCAACTCTATCAAAGCCTCAGCACGCATCAACATGATGTCGCTATAACGGAGCACATAGTCGTTCATGGCAAACGCCTGCCAAGAGCCATTGAAAGTTTCACCCTTAGAACGCTGTGGTACTTCCTTCAGAGAGGTATAGTAACCGTAAACGTTTGGTGTACGAGAGTTGGCTGTAGTCATCATGTATTCTGACTCATATTTATATGGGAAGGTAGGCATTCCTACTGTATGGAACAAACGTGGATCCCATTTCTGACTATTAGGCTTACCGTTTACAGGATAATCACAAGTCTTGTTGTAGTCATCAAACTCAGGAAGTCCGTTCTTGGTCTTGAAGGCATTCACCAGGTCCTGTGAAGGCTTGTGGAAATCCCATCCGCAAGACCACATACCCCAACAGCCATTCAGCACGTTAGACCAGTTGCCACGTCCGAAGGTGGTATGGTCCTCGCTATAGTCGGAAGCCTGGACAGCAAAAACTGACTCCTTGCTGTTCTTATTGTCAGGCAGGAAGATGTCGCCGAAGTCTGCCATGTAACCATAGTCTGAATTCTTCACAACATCGGTGTAATCTACTACCTTCTGCATATACTCCTCATTAATATGGTCAACGCCATTGGTTGCCTCATAACCATCACCCCAGGCAATGGTAAGATAACATTTGGCCAGATAACCTGCGGCAGCAATCTTGTTGACACGACCGCCATCCTTCTGCTTAGCAGGAAGTACATCGTATGCAGTCTGGAAGTCGGCAATCACCTTTTGCCACAATACCTCGTAAGTAAACTGAGTGTTTGATGTGCTCTCTGTTGTTTTATCCTCATAAACCTTCTCGTCTATCCAAGGAATCTGACGATACATGCTAAGTAACTTGAAATAGAAATGAGCACGGAGGAAGCGAACCTCAGCCTCACGCTGCTTGGTTACCTCAGCACCCAGTGTGCTCTCACCATTCTGTTGCAAAGAAACCAAGGCACGGTTGCAACGGGAAACGGCACAATAGAGACGATACCATAACTCGTCGAGTTCGCCCTTAGTAGAGGTTAAGGTACTCCAAATCTCCACATCGTGATAACCGGTGTCACCGGTACCACCGCCACCCTTCAAGCAATCGTCTGAAGAAAGGTCACCATATGGCCAAAGGTTGAATGGGTAAGAATACCAACAGTTGCCCAACATCGCATAGGCACTGTTTACCATCTTGTCTGGCTCGCTGAATGCCTTGTCTTCATCAACCACAGCTGTTGGGGTGTAATCCAGGAAATCATCACAACTGGTGAATGTTCCTATCAGTGCTGCTGCAAGCACCATTGTATATAACTTTTTCATCTTAGAATTCTCTTTAAAAAATATGAAACATTTTAGAAACCTACCTGAAGTCCGAATGATACGGATGTTGAAAGTGGATAGTTCCAGTTTGGATTCTCTGGGTCTGAACAGGTCAGGCTGTTGCTCTTGATGGTCAAAAGATTCTGACCTGAGAGATAGACACGGGCACTGGTCATCTTCAATTTAGAGAGGATGCTGCTTGGGATAGTGTAACCCACCTGCAAGGTGCGCAACTTCAAGTAAGAACCATTCTCAACGAAGTAAGTAGAAGCACGACCCTCATCGGCTGTATTCATGGTGCTCAAGCGTGGGATGGAAGAACCAGTGTTGTTGGTATTCCAGGCATCGAGCAAACGGGTACCCTTGTTAGAACCACTATCAGTAATAGCCCAGAAGTCGGTCTGGAACTTTTGGTTGTTATACACATCCTGGTCATAGACACCCTGCCAGAACATACTGAAATCAAAGCCCTTGTAGTTGAGAGCAATATTCAAACCATAAGAGAAGGCTGGCACAGGGTCGAAAATCCAAGTCTGGTCATCTGAAGTAATTCCATTTTTACCATCTAAGTCCTTGTATTTCAATCCACCGACACGTGCGTTTGGCTGTCCAGACTTATCTACTTCTTCCTGATTCTGGAAAATTCCATCGGCTACATAACCTACGATAGAACCATAAGACTTGCCACTTTGCACCAGGTTTTCCTTAGATGTGTGAGCGTAAGCACCTGTTGTTGTTGCTGGCAAATAAGTAACCTTGTTGCGGAAGAAATCCAGATTGCCGTTCACGTCGATGCCAAGTCCATTAGCCAAGGTCTTGCGATAACCCACGGTGAACTCCATACCCCAGTTGCGGAGCGAAGGACCATTCTGCCATGAATTTCCACCTTCACCAGTTGCACCCAGATAAGCAGGATTAATCAACATATCCTTCACATTCTTAATATAGGCATCCACTGTACCATAGAGGGTGTTGCCAAACAGGGTGTAATCCAAACCTACGTTATACTGAGTAGCTGCCTCCCATTTCAAGTTAGGGTTAGCCAACTGTGTGGCACGATAACCAGAAGGGAAGGTACCTGAACCTTGCAGGAAGAGATCGTATGCAGTAGAGGTTACACGATCTAGTCCGTAATCCACTACATAAAGACCAAACTGTGCATTGTTGTCGATAGCCTGGTTACCTGTCTGACCCCAAGAGAGTCGCAACTTGGCATCATCCAACCAATCCTTCTTCAGGAGATTAGAGAATCTGAAGCCGAGTGATGCAGCAGGGAAAGTACCCCAGCGATGTGCCTTACCGAAACGTGATGAACCATCATGACGGATAGTGAAGGAAGCCAGGAGGAGATCATCCCAGTTGTAGTTCACCTTTCCAAAGAAAGAAGCCAGGCGATAGCCTACCTTTGCACCCGAGTTACGCATCGTTCCTGTTGCAGCATTTGGCCACATATAATCTTTATCTTCCAGCGCATAGCCTTCTGAATAGGCAGAGAAATCGATAACCGACTGCTTGGAAACTTCCATACCACCGAGTACATCGATGTTGTGCTTGCCAATCTGGGTAACGTACTGGGCTGTGTTAGACCATGTCCAGTTGGTCTCATTGTTATTCGAGAGCGTTGTCTTGGCGATGTCATTGTTGACAATATCGGAATGATAAGTATTCGTCATCGCATTGATAAACGATGTCTTGAAATCCAAACCGAAGTTAGAGCGCAGGGTCAATCCCTTGACAGGCTTCAATTCTACGAAGGCATTACCGAAGATGCGCCAGTAGTCGAGGTGGTTATTGCGGTTCTGATACTGCTCACGACAAGGGTTCTGACGGTCGGCCATACTACCAACAGGACCTGCGAAGGTCTTGCCATCTTCTTCGTAAACCGGAACGATAGAAGGCATCTTCAAGGCATTCTCCATCGGATGGCAATCTACCTGAGAGGTATAAGTCAATGTCACATTCTCACCTACGGTTACGATCTTGTTCAAATTCCAAGAGGTGTTCAAACGAGCTGAGATATTCTCAAAGTCGGTATATTTCAAGACTCCCTCATTGTTCTTGTATCCCAAGGAGAACATAGCGCTATGCTTGTCGTTGGCATGAGATACTGAGAGGTCATAGTTCTGAGAGAAACCTGTGCGAGAGATTTCATCGAGCCAGTCGGTATCAGAGAATCGCATGGTTTTCTTGGCATTGATGTAGCCGTCATATCGACCATTGATAGTATAGTTCTGATACTGGTTGGTAGCAGGATTCCAAACGGTAATTGGAGTACCAGAGGCCGCATTCAAGTCGATGCCGTAGTTGGCAGCATAAGCCACAGGATCGAGTCCATCGTTCAGGGCAGCCTGAGCCATCGCAGTAGCATACTGGCTGGAGTTCATCAACTTCATCTTCGACTGGTTGGAATAGAACTGTGCAGTTAGGTTGGCAGAGAAGTCAACAGCCACCTTGCTACCCTTCTTACCTTTCTTGGTGGTGATGATGATGACACCATTCGAAGCACGGGAACCATAGATAGAAGCTGATGCAGCATCTTTTAAAACCTGCATACTCTCGATATCATTTGTATTGAGGGTATTCAAAGCCATATTGGTAGGTACACCATCTATGATATAAAGCGGATCCTGAGAAGAGTTGAAAGAACCGATACCACGAATACGCACGGTTCCTGAACCAATAGGAGAACCATCAGTAGTAACAGTCATACCAGGAACACGCCCCTGCAAAGCACGCATCGGGTCTGTCTCTGAACTTGTCTTCAGGTTCTTGGTTGAAACCACAGCCACGGAACCTGTTAAATCGGCCTTTCGCTGAGTGGTATAACCTGTTACAACTACTTCCTGCAAGTCGTTGGCATCTTCCTGAAGTGTTACCTCCATATTGTCTGAAGCCTTTACTTCTTGCGTCTTATATCCAATATAAGATATAACAAGTGTGGAACCAGGAGCACATTCTACATGAAAGTTACCATCAAAGTCGGTAACAGTACCAGTCTTTGTGCCTTTCACCATAACAGATGCTCCAATGACTGTCTCACCGGTAGCATCCTTTACGATGCCATTTACATTTACCTGTTGTGCACTAGCTACGGTGCAAACAGTACAGAGCGCAGAGCTCATCAGTAATCTTGAAAGATTGTTCATACTATTATAACGTTTTAAGTTTCAAAAATTGTCATTGCTTGGATCTGCTGCAAAATTAGGGAAAAGACTGTTATATAAATAAAAAAAATCGTTCCTGCAACAATAATTATGTTACATGAAACGATTTTCTTATCTTTTGCTAAGATTTTAAAGGAGTTATTTTAAAGGAGTTAGAAAACTATTTCCTTTTAGATAACTGTTCATTTCTGAAATCGGTAGGAAGAACGCCATATTGTTTCTTGAAACAGGAAGAGAAATAGCCCGGTAATGCAAAGCCTACTTCTGCCGAGACTTCAGCTATAGTCTTATCAGTCTGCATCAGGAGCGTATAGGCTTTCTGCAGGCGCATCTCTTTCAAGAGCTCGGCAGGCGTTTTTCCTGTCATAGCCTTCACCTTGCGATAGAGCTGTACTTTACTCAACTGCATCTCGGCACCCAAATCATCCATCTTCATATCAGCATTGCCCATATTCTCAAGAATCTTCTTCTTGAAACGGTCCATGAAGTAACGATTACTCTCATCCAGATGATTCAGTTCAGCAGCCCAGCCCTCCTTGTTCTCGATAAATCCACGAGCCACGGCTTTCTGTTTCTGCAGCTTCTTTCTATATACCTTATATATATAGCAGACGACAAAGAGCAGAATCAGAACTACAATAGAGGCAACCACAAGCATCCATTTCTGGATACGGGAAACCTCTGAATAAGAATCAAGACTGACAGAAATCTGATCCAGATTCTTCATCTTGGCTTCCAAATCCTGATATTGTAGGGCAATGGCATCGCAGTTTTCCTGGGTAGCAAGAAATGATTTCATCACATTATCCTTCTTATAGGGTTTACCCTGAAGGATATTCATCGCCAATTCCATAATCTTCTCGCCCTGGGTAGGATAGACATAAGAAGCTGCAAACTGTCCTCTCTTCACTCTATCCACTCCTTCCCATTCTCCAGGCAATCCATCAATGCCTACTATCAGCATCTGCTTATCAATGCCTCGTCTCTCTGCTTCCAGAAAGGCTCCTATGGCACCCAAGTCGCTATGTCCGAACACTCCATCCGCATGTCCGCCCTTATCCAGATATTGCTTCATCAACTCCTGGGCACGCTCCATCTTCCAGTTGCTTTCCAGGGTAACCACCTTGATTCCCGGATAATTCTTCATCACCTCGTGGAAACCACGATGGCGCTCAATGACAGGGGAAGCATCCTTCAAGCCCGTAATCTCAACAACGGTACCTTTTCCATCCAGTTTACTGGCAAGAAAGCGTGCTACTTCCCTACCCGCTTCTACATTATCGCCACCGATGGAAGCTGTATAATTGGGTGTCTTTACCTTTCTGTCGAAGAGGATAACCGGGATATGCGCACGATAAGCTCGCTCGATGGCAGGTGTTACATCATTCACGTTATCAGGAGCCACCACGATTAAATCTACCTTCCTGGCTATCATACTGTCTATCTGGCGAGCCTGGCGTTGCCCGTCATTCTCTGCAGTAGTAAACAGCAAATCCACATTCTTATATTGATACTGCGCCAGTCGCATCTCATTATTCACCTTCTCGCGCCAAACTCCGCTGCAACATTGCGACACACCAATCACCATCTTCTTCTGGGTGCATGAATCCAGAAGAAGAAGCATACTACTAAGTAATACTATTAATATAATATAGAGTCTTTTCATTAATTTCATACTTCTTCCATCCGTTTAAGTTCCCACCCCTCAAACTGCATGATGATGAGATGGAGTTTTGTGCCTTGGCGCAAAGCCTCAACCCTTGGAGCCTCAGCATATCGATGAATCTGTTCTACAGCCTCACGCCACTGTTTCTCTGCCTTGGTCATAGGCTTGCCATCTTCCGTAAACTCACCTTCAACTATCGCAGAGAAATCTTTCTTAGAAAGAACCTTCAACTCCAGAATGTAGCTATGCTGACTGGCATAATGGGTAAGGTCTGGCAAAAGGAAGAAATCACAATAGCCATGATTCAACTCCAACTCTGGAGCCGTGATATAATAATCATTCAGATTCAGATAAGCCATGAAGAATCCCTGCAGATTCCGTTCAGCCTCAATGCCATCACGCACCGATGAAACCTTGGCATAGGCATCTGCCATGAAGCGCAATCCTTCTTCCCACTTACCATCGTATGCCATGTCATAATAGTAATCGGTGAGCTGGTTGACATCCACATAAGCCTTTGCCTGATACTCTTCTTCCAGATAACCATAATACTGCTTGCGGACATTATTGTTCGGAATGCCCAGAATGAGCTTGGATCCACGAGTTCCCTTGATGGTCAACATGCCATAATAGAACAGAAGACTTGGGAATATCTCTGCCTTTGGAATCTGATACGCAGAAAACGACTCATAAAGCTGGGTAACAATCTGCTCCTCTTCTGCTATCTTGCGGATAATGCCCTTACGCTCTCCATCAAGCTTGTCAAACTGCAAAAGTTTCTTCATCTTGCCGTAATCGGTACGGGTATTCGGGTCTATCATCTCTTCTGGCGGACATCCGGCATCCATGTAATTGCGAAGGTAATAAAGAACCATATCACAATTAAACATACGAGTTTTTTTCTTCAATGCCTGCTTGGCGAAGCAATAGTTATCATACCAAGGCTTCATATCGTTGACAATGGCATCAATATCACTATCGGCAGGAATACTACCATGTTCTTTATAATAGGTAAACATTTCCACCACATCGGTGGTAGAGAAGCCCAGCATCTCATCAAACTCCGGCTTGATAGAAATATTCCAACCTATATTGAATCCACTCGTCACATCATCCAGGGTTACAGGGCTCACACCCATCATGAAGATACGCTCAAAATTACCCTTGAACTTCTTGAAGACATCACGATAAAAGCCATCGGCATGGGTAATTGCATGATATACTTTCTCACCACGTTCGTTGAGTATGACATTCGTGAAGTTATCATACTCATCGATGATGAGATACAGATGATACTGGTGCGCCTTGGCTGCCTTGAATATCAGTTCCATCTTTTCCTCGAAATCTTCCTGCGCCAGGATTTCTTCCATCTCTGCCTGATAATATTCTGAGTATTGACGGACAAAAGCATCGAGGTTGATGCTGAGATAAGAATTAAACTTAGTCTCAAGCTTATCGATATTACCCGTAATCTGGGAGAAATCGAGGAACAACACCTGATACTTTCCCTGCAAAGGAGTAGGATGCTGGCCTATCCACAGATTTCCAAAAAGACTCTGGAACTTATGGCTCTGCGTACAGTCATAGTAAGAATAGAGCATACTCAAGAATATGCTCTTACCAAAACGACGAGGACGGATGAAGAAGAGATTGCGAGGCTGCTTCTCCAGCTCCGGGATAAACATCGTCTTATCCACATAATATAGATTCTGCTCTATTACCGTAGCAAAATCAGCCACCCCATAAGGTACTAGTTTTACTTGCTGTTCCATCATGATCTATCTTTAAAAACACTATCTGTGTGCAAAGATAGCATAAAAAAACGAAAAAGCCACAGTTTGCGTTTACAAACTGCGGCTTTTATTATATTTTATCCGAAACACACGTTCCTACCATACGACTTTCTTGTTGCCCATAATATAAATGTGTCCTTTTTGTGGCACAAGGACTTTTCTTCCCGAGAGGTCGAACAGAGTAGGATTGATGTTTCTTGCTATCATGAAAGATGATGCATATGTCATCAAGAAAAAAAAGTCCTGAGACATCATAAGAAAATGCTTCATTACCAAAATAAACGTCTCCAAAAGTGCGTTTCTCAAATTTTATTTGTACTTTTGCAGTGTCATTCAGAACTTTGTTTTATTTTTACAGCACGATAATAAACAAAATGTCTGGATATGGCAAGCATCCCGGTGCACCAACAGAGTAGCTTAGGTACACCCTGATAAAGAAGATAAATGATAGTGCTGCGTTAATTAAATAAATCAGATTCAACATGTCGTTTCTAACTCGAACATATCCTTTTAAACAGAGTAAACACTTGCTAAAAGATAGTAGCATCTTTGGCTTCATCATTTGGGTAATTTTATATTTTCTGCAGCCATTTGGTCTCTGCTTATATCAAGGTAACAAATGCTTTGTTGCTACATTATTCGGACTGGTAACTTTTGGATGCCACATAACATACGCTGCAACGATATTGAAGTATTTGCATCAAACTATCAAGCCCTGGCGTATCTGGCATGAAGGAGTAGCTATACTCGGACTGATTTTCATCATTGCCTTCGATAATTTCCTCCTATTCTCATACTTGTTTCATTATACGATTACATTCAGTCTGTTTCTCTTGTTTCTAAATTGGACTATTATCATAGGCATATTTCTTACGACATTATCTATCGGAATGCAATACAACAGAACATTACGAGAGAGAATGGAAGAGTTGTTGCGCAATACAACAAAGGAACAGGAAGAAGTATCTATTACCATCCATGATACTAACGTAAGAGGAAACGATCTGTCGATTGCCATCAACGATCTACTTTATATGGAAGCACAGAAAAACAATGTATCCGTCTGTTTTCTAAAAGAAGGTAATGTTGTTGCTGTTGATATCCATACAACACTAACCCATGCTCTTGAAGAGTTGAAAGAGTTTGAGAACATTTTCCAATGTCACCGTTCTTTTGCTGTCAATGTGAATAATATCACTTCGGCACGAGGCAACTCAAATGGTTATCAACTGACTCTCGGAAATTGTACAAACATCATACCCGTTTCCCGAAGATTCGTGCCCAAGTTAAAGTCTTATCTTACATAGTTATTTGTCCTTCAACTTAGTTATTCAGCATCTTAACTAGCTTTCTATCATAAGTTTTAGTTGTATATCCTAAGAATTTGGTAACTCCAGTTTCATGCAGTATCTTTGCGGCATGAAACATCGAATAATACATATCGCATTGCTGCTGACTTCAGTCTGCAACCTGGCTGCACAGACCATCATATCAGGCATGGTAAAAAGCGGTCAGGAACCGCTTGCTGGTGCCAATGTTTTCATCATGGGCACAATTGATGGATGCCTGACAGATTCTCTGGGCAGGTTTTCCTTTTCCACATCAAAAACCGGAGAAGCGTCTATCAAGATTACCATGATTGGTTTTGAAGAATATATGCAGACTACAGATGCCTGCAAGTTACATAATCTTTCTATCCAAATGAAAGAAAAAGCTACGGCAATCCAAGAAGTTGTAATATCTGCCAGCACTTACAGTTTCGGGAAAAGTGACAACTTCAGGACTATGGATGCCTTAGATGTTGTGATGGCAGGTAATTCATGCGGGGACATTGTTGCAGCCCTGCAAACTTTACCCGGCACTCAAAAAGTGGGAGAAAATGGAAAGCTCTATGTCCGTGGTGGAGAAAGCGAAGAATGCCAGACTTTCATTAACGGAATGCACGTCCTTGTTCCATATAGTACAAACACAGAAAATACTGCTGTACGTGGACGATTCTCTCCTTTTATATTTAAAGGTATCAACTTTTCTCTTGGTGGATATAGCGGAGAATATGGACAAGCACTTTCCTCCGTTCTCCCTATGGAAACATCAGATGCTGCAACAAGTGACAAATATGGAGTCAGCGCATCATTGGTTGACTGGAACATCGGTGGCACCAAGGCATATTCCCACAGCAGCTTATCCTTTAATGCCGCACTAACAAGTTTGGGAATCTACAATCAGTTATTTTCAGAAAGGCTTGATTTCAACAAGCCTTATCTTAAACTATCTGGCGAATCACAATACAAGAATGAGTTCCGAAATGCCGGAATATTGAAAACATACGTTGGCTATGATTTTACATCTGTAGGACAGCATATAGACAACCAAAACCTTTCGCTCAAAGAGAATAATATCTATGCCAACACAACCTATAAGGCACAGTGGGGTGCTGGCTACACGCTCTTTTGTGGTATGGCAAGCTCATCGGTATTCAACGATATAGAAGATACGAAGATTGCTGGTGACCGATATTACAACTTCAGGAATGAGATACATCTGAAAACAGGAATACGCAAAATTTGCTCGGATGCACTAAAAATATCGGCAGGAATGGAGGACTATCAGCGAAACAGCCTCATGGAGTACGAAAACGATTGCTACAAGTTGGATTATAATATTCTTGCTGCTCATATTGATGCCCAATGGAGGATGATGCCCCATGTGTTCCTGAATATTTCGACAAGGACAGAATATATGGCTCATGCCAACTGGCTGTTTATGCCAAGGGCTACACTATGTTATATTCCTAACAAGAATTTTCAGCTTTCATTTGCTACCGGTCGGTATAGCCAGACTCCAGAAGATGACTTTCTTGCAACAAACAAGAAATCTCTTGGACAAAGTACGGCAGATCATGCTATCCTATCCATACAATATAAGTCGCCTGGTACACTCATACGAATAGAACCCTACTGGAAAAAATATCAGCGATTGCCTTTATGGGAAAAGGGTATTTACCAACCGAAAGGATATGGAAAGAGTAAAGGTATAGACATTTTTGTAGAAGAGCATTCGCTTTTCAAACATCTGACCACAGCATTTTCATATTCCTACAACGATTCCAAGCGATTCTATCACGAATACACAGAAGAGCGAATACCTGACTACGCCTCAAGGCATAATCTGAGATTGACAGCAAAATATTCATTCGGCAAAGCAATCATCGGGCTGACTGAATCGTATGCAAGCGGACGTCATTTTCTTATTGGCAAGACACCACATTATAATAGCGTAGATATAAACCTTACTTATCTGCTAAGTCCCAAGGTCATTATCTATTCTTCTCTGAACAACATCCTCGGCCGTACAAACATTTTCGGATATAATACTAACGGACGTTCGATAGTTCCATCTAGAGACAGATTTTTATATATAGGCATATTTGTTTCACTTAAAAATAATAAAGCATATGACATTTCAAACTTTTAAACGATTCGTATTGATGTCAGTCTTCTTCATGACAACATCTGTAGTTATCTATGCCCAGCAATTCACAATGCAGGGACTTATCGGACAGTCGCTTGCTAAACTTCAGCAACCGACATCAGAGAGCATACTTAATTGTATTGCAGAGATGAAGCGTATTGATGATATGTTTCCTGATAGCATCCAGCCCAAGTTTCAGATAGCTTTGCAAAGTCTCAATTATTCCGTGATGAATCCGCATGCTCCACAAACAGAAAATCTTCTAAAAGAGACAGAAGAAACTATTGCCAAGATGGAGAATATAAAGCATGCTGACCCGTCTGACATCTGTACCCTTCGCGGTTTTCTCTATATGGTACGCATCGTACAGAATCCAGGGCAAAACGGTCAACGCTATTATCTGGAAGTGATGCAGGATTACGAGAAAGCTCTCAAACTCAACCCTGATAATCAACTGGCCAAACAATTGCAACAAAAGTTTTTTGAGGGAATGAAACAGCAAACCGGTAAATAAGAAACAGAGGTTGTTTTATCCACGGACAATCTCCCCTGAGCCGAAAAAAAGAGTCGCAACCTAAAATATTATCAGGTTGCGACTCATTACTATTTACATTTAAACCTACAATTCGACCATACACTATCTACGTGATTACAAACCAAGTTTGTGAACCTTCAGATTCTTGAATTCAGCCTTGCCATCCTGGGTGTAGAGCTTCACATTCTCGTATGGAGCTACAGGAAAGACGAGGTTGGTCATGGCGATGCGACCGCCATCTACGAAGAGCTCTACAGATGACTTATCTACGAAGATATCAACATGATAGGTCTTCTTGCCATCCTCGCAAAGACTCAATGGAGCCCAGGTAGCCAGAGCGAAATCGTTCTTGTAGTTGATGGAGTTAGCGATGCGGGCAGGCTCCTTGCCTTCAGCTGCACGCTGCTTGTCCCAAGCCAACTCAATATCGTGAGGAACTGCCTGCTTGCCGAAATCGGTCAAACCACTCTCTGTTCTATCCATCACCACCTTGCCCTGCTTCATATCGAAATAAATCAGGGTGCGCTCACGCTTGTTGTTTGAAATCTCAATACCGGCAATACCGTTGGCATCTGGTGTTACATCAGCCTCAATCTCGAAGGCACCCTCCATATTGGCTGCAACACCTTTCAGATCCTTGGCATCAGCAACAGAAGCATCAGCCAAATCCTTGGTTTCCTTTCTCAATGCATATACTTCAGGAGCTACATTCTCAGAAATATAATACTTGCCATTCTTCTCGTAAAGCTTCAACTCTCGAGGCAAACCATTGGCACCACGGTTCTGCTTGAACGGAGTAAGGTTGGCATACTGCCAGTTGCTCATCCAGGTGATTCCCAATACTCGGTCGCCTGTGTTGGAGAAGGTAACGGTAGCGTAATGATCCTTACCCCAATCGAGCCACTTCACATCGTGGGCATCAGGACAGGTGAAGTTCTTGCCGTCGAAATCGCCTACGAAATACTCGGTAGCGCTGCCACCAAACCAGCAACCTGGGTTGATATTCATCGTCATCACCCACTTCATCTTCTTCTTATCACCATTTACAGGCAACTGGAAGAAGTCTGGACACTCATACTGACATGGCTGCTGACCCAAGCCCTTACCAAAGGCACTCACGTAAGTCCATTTCTTGAGATTCTTTGACTTGTAGAAGCGGGTCTCCTTATCGGCAGAAACTATCATGTACCAGCATTTTCCCTTCTCATACCAGAACACCTTAGGGTCACGGAAGTCCTTCAAGCCATCGAATGGAGTCAACACTGGGTTGCCCTCGTACTTGGTAAAGGTACGACCATTGTCATTGCTATAAGCGATGCACTGCACCTCATCATGGTTTACACTACTGTTGTTGGTATAGATGGCGATGATGGCATTCTTGCCGAAACCTGCCGTATTCTTCTTATCCACAACCGAACTACCAGAGAAGATATGACCTACAGGGTCGCGGGCGATGGCTGGATCGAGATGCTCCCAATGAACCAGGTCCTTGCTTACGGCATGTCCCCAGTGCATATTGCCCCACTTACTTCCGTATGGGTTATACTGGAAATAGAGATGATACTCTCCATCCTTATATACCATACCGTTAGGGTCGTTCATCCAACCATAGAGCGGAGTGAAGTGATAAGATGGGCGATAGTAATCGGTATTGGTGGTGTCGAATGTATCGCTGAGCTTGAGCAAGTTGAGTGCCAAAGCATCCTTCTTCAAACCGAGAATCTTGACGGTAGCAGTCTTACCCTTTCCCAAAGCGAAAGGCACATAGTAATCAGAACCATTCTGAGCCAGGCGAACGTCCATCCAGGTATCATCCTTAGAACCTGTATCGAGCAAAACCTGGGCCTCATCCTTCTCTTCCTGGATAGGGAGAAGAAGATACTTGGTAGGATTCTCCACCTTGATGATAGTAGTATCACCCTTGTGTTCGATGTTCATCTTCTGTGCAAAGGCAGAAGTTGTAGCTGATGCCATCAACATGAGGCAGGCAGCCTTGGTAATCATTGAATTGGATTTCATGATCGTTTTTTTTTAAATTGTTAGCATTATTGTTTAAATCTGCTGCAAAGATAAGAATAAAGCAGGAATTATCATATAAATCTCGTTTCATCCGATACAAAAAATCGTTCATGCAACATCTTTTGCAGTGCATGAACGATTCTTTTCCTCACATCTCCTTGGAGGCAACAAGACTATACTTCCCCCATCAGCCATTTCAACGCATTGATTCGCTTGATACCATCATAATCTGCCGTCGGGTCTTCATCGAGCGTCAAGATATACTTGGGATATTGGTCCTTGATTTGCTGAAGCGAAGCGAGTTCGCGCTTCAAGGTCTTCTCATCCCTTACCGTTGCAGCT
Organism: Segatella copri; assembly: GCA_021628325.1. Classification (GTDB taxonomy): domain Bacteria; phylum Bacteroidota; class Bacteroidia; order Bacteroidales; family Bacteroidaceae; genus Prevotella; species Prevotella copri_R. Next base: position 32,423 of record JAJXAL010000022.1, read on the forward strand.
ACCTGATAATAGGCTAAGTCATTCTCGTCGATAGCAACAAAATCAACCTCCAAGTTATCCATCTTGCCTATATACACTTTCTTCTGCCGACGCAAGAGTTCCAGAAAAACGATATTTTCCAAAATGCGCCCTGCATCAAAAGAGCGAGAGCCAAGCAACATACGTCGCAAACCAATATCCACCAGATAGTATTTTCCCAAAGTTTTGAGGAGTTGCTTACCCTTGATGTTATATCGCTTCACTTCATACAAGAAGAAAGACTCGCAAAGGGTTGACAGGTATTTCTCCACGGTCTTTTGGTCAATCTTTCGCCCATCAGCCGACATCAAGTCTGCAATACGTTTCGTCGAGAGAATATTGCCGATATTATCTGCCGTGAAACGTATCACGCTCTCCAACATCATCACATCGGAAAGTTTATTTCGACTCATGATGTCCTTTACCACTATCGTATTGTAAACAGCATTCAAGTAATCGCTAATCTCATTAGCCGTATCCAACTCCAATGTATATGGGAAACTGCTCTTGCTCACATATTCTATATATGTCTGTGAAAGATGGTCCGTACCACCGATACCTTCCGCATACTCCTTGAAAGACAACGGAAGCATCGCAATCTCTACATACCTGCCAGCCAAGAGTGTAGCTATCTCGCTAGAAAGCATGTAGGCATTCGAACCCGTCACATATAAATCAACTGTTGGCTTCAAATTAAGACTATTGATGATATCCGGAAAATCCGTGACATGCTGTATCTCATCAAAAAAGATGTAAGTCATCTTATCTTGCTGTATCAAAGGTTTGACATAAGAATACAGTTTTCTTGGGTCTCGCAATTCAAAATAGTCATAGTCCTCAAAATTGAGATAGATGATTTGCTCTTGCATTACTCCATGAGCTATCAGCCAGTCACGATAAATCTCCATAATGGTCGATTTACCACAACGGCGGATGCCTGTTATCACCTTGATAAGCTTTTTATCCTTGAAAGCTATCAGCTTTTTCAGATAGTTATGTCGTTCTATTCTCTTCATTTTTGTATTTTTACATGTCATGCTGCAAATATACATATTTTTTAGGAATCTACATACTAAAAGTACGATTATTTAGAAAGTTTTAGGAATTGATTCCTAAAACTTTTCTTTTACGGACGTTTTTAGGAAGACAAACACTAAAACTCCTCTATTTTATTAATCATGACTGATAAAAACACTCTTTTCACCTATTTTATCATGGAAAACAGCGTTTTCTCCAAAGTTCAAAACCCAAACAAGAAAAAGGCAGCACTATACATTATTATATAGTACTGCCTTATCTTATTATGTTTGAACTAATTAGAACTTCAGCGAAGCTGTGAATTCTACAGTGAATGGACGAAGATAGCTACCCGTCATTATCTGATTCTTGATTCCCTTTGCCTCATCCTTGGTAATCAGTTCGGCACCTGCGATACTACCCTTGGCACCAGTCTGATTGAGGAAGTTGACTACGGTGCAGCCGAGAGCCAGACGCTTGGTTGCCTGCCAGTTCAAACCTCCGAAAGTCTCCCAGTGACCGTTGAAGTAATATGCCTCGTTGATGTTGGCGTAGGTCTTGCTGAAGTAACGGAAACTGGTCCAGAGCTTGATATCCTTGGTAATCATGTAGCTTGGATCCAACTCGATGAGAATCTGAGGAATCTCTGCTACGATATTGCCAGTGGCATTGATACGGCCAACGGTACCATCATCGAAGGTAACCGATGTCTCATATTTCTTGTAAGTTGGCTTCTGATAAGTAAAGAGGAAGTGGAAATCGAATCCCTTGAAAGGATGAGCCACTGCATCGGTTGTCCATCCCCATGTCTGGATATCGTAAGCCATTGGAGCTGCCTTGATTTCACTGCCATGCTGCAGGTTGAGAGTTGAGTTGTTGTTGGTCTTTGAGATGTAAGAGAACAACGATGTCAAGCTCAACCATGAGTTGTTGTAGTAGATACCTGCACGACCGAGTGGCACAGAAATCTTACCCACATTTGGCAATGTTGCAGGAGCGAATGCCTCGAACTTAGGATGCTGCACGATGTAAGTGAAATCGCCAGTGAAGCCGAAGTTATCGGTCAACTTATAAGTTGCTGCTACAGAGAAATCGTAGTTCAACCAGTTGTAACTCAAGTCTGCCGGAGCAATCTCGGTTCCATCTGCTGCCGTAGCACCGAGATAATAATCGGCAAAACGACCTACGAAATCACCCTTTGCATTCTTCACTGCTGCGTTTTCACCCTTCAGCTTCTGCCACTCCAGACGGGCACCATAGTAGAGATTGAACTTCTTGGTGATGTCCCAATCGTGGGTGAAGTAGAGAGCCAGCTTGTTTTCGCTTCCCTTGTAATACTCAGAGGCGTTCTTGTTGAAATCGTAGAAGTAGCTGTCGCGCTGTTTTGCATCCCAAACTCGCAAGGCATAGCTTCCATCTGCAGGTACGCTCTGATCATACATGGTTGTATTTGAGCAATAATCGATATGGTAGAACCACTCATTCACGCCAAGACGGAAGGTGGAAGTACTGAATTTCTTGCTGAGCTCGGTGGTGAAGAGAGCCTCATCAATCTTACCGGCATTGAGACAAGACATACGGGTCTGAACATACTGACCATTGTAAGCCTTGGTCTGTCCGTTGATGTCGCGATACATATAATTATATACGCCCTGATTGGCAGCGCTCTTCAAATCGATGATAGACATTGGAGACTGGTAAACCATCGCACCACGTGAGTGATCGTACTTCAAGGTAGCCTTCCAGTTCAAACCGTTGTCAAAACGGTAGTTATTCATCAGGGTTACCTCGCTTGTCTTGTTCAGACAGGCATCATAGAGAGAAGTCTGCTTCAACTCACCAGTACGCATATCACGATAGGTCATATCATTATCTACAGGAAGATAAGAGGTGGTTCCGAGCTTGAAATCGCCATACTCCTTCACGCTTCCATCGCCTACATAGATAAATGGAGCACTCTGGGTAGCATAGCTATACACGTTATGGCTATTGGCATACTTATACATGGCAGTGAACTCACCACGGTTGCCGTTATACTTCTTGGTGAGGAGCGCCTTGTAAATCTGAGTACGGTCCTGATAAGGAGTTGACTTAATCTTGAAGGTTCCCGGGTCGAAATCCTGATACATATTAAAGCTGTAGTACCAGTCCTTACCCAAATCACCATTCATATTCAAAGAGAATTCCTGCAATCCAAAGTGATTGCTCTTATAGTTCAGCGTACCATTGAATCCTTTCTGACCCTTCTGGGTGAAAGAGTTCACGGCATAACCGATATTACCGGTAGTGATAGCTGTCTCTGCAATCTTGAGCAATCCCTGATGGCTCAAACTTGCATCGCCACGCCAGATGGTATTGACAGAATGAGGATTGGTTGCGTAAGTAACAGGCAGACCATTCTCCAACACGTTGACATCGGCAGAAGGCAAACCAATCTGAATCTCACGAGGACCATTCGCACTGGCTGCATTGAGCATCACATTACGATTACCTTCTTCCTTAGCACTTGAATTATCATCCTGTGCAAAAGCTGCTGTAACATTTACCAATGAAAGTGCAAGCATCATAGCTGCGCTCTTTCCATTAAAAAAGTTGTTCATACTTTAAATGTTTAATTTGTTAGCGTTAATGTTTTGATTTCTGCTGCAAAAATACATAAAGGTCTGAACAGGGGCTTAAAAAATCATTTCATCGAATAAAAAATTCCGTTCATTGTAACATAATTGCTATTACATGAACGGAATTTCACACTTTTCTGCTACTTTCTACTTCTTAACTAACTCTTTTCTATTTCAGCCAAAGGGAGTCATATAGATCACTACAGACTATTAAGAGCGTGTCATGATGTACTTGAGTTAATAAGTTCAAGTGCTTGAATCAGTGAGGTCAAGTGCTTGAGTTTATGAGTTCAAGTACTTGAGTTAATGAGGTCAAGTGCTTGAATCAGTGAGGTCAAGTGTCTGGTTCAGCTTACTCAAGTGGTTCCGTAAGCTATCGGAGACGACTCAGGAAGCAGACGCAGATAGCTTCGTTGGCTAACGCAAGTACTTGAGTTGGCTAACGCAAGTACTTGCGATGCTCAACGCAGCCTGTTTCGATGGGCCATGTAGGCTAATACCCAAAAACGTTAACGAACAATAAAAAACAGCTTAGATTTTGTGGAAACGCATCTTTTTTGTACTTTTGGGAAAAATAAGGCAGGAATGACTGAGCGAAAGATCATACATATCGACATGGATGCCTTCTTTGCTGCGGTAGAGCAAAGAGACAATCCGGAACTTCGGGGCAAACCGGTAGCGGTTGGCTTCGACGGACCTCGTGGTGTGGTTTCTACAGCCAGCTATGAGGCTCGCAAGTATGGCGTTCACTCGGCGCAATCCATCGCTCAAGCCAAGCAGCGCTGCCCTAACCTCATCATCGTGCCCTGCCGGCATGATTATTATGCTAAAATATCCCATCAGATACATCAGATATTCCAGGAATATACCGACCTCATCGAACCCATCTCCATAGATGAAGCCTTTCTTGATGTAACACAGAATAAGAAAGGGATAGAACTGGCGGTGGATATTGCCAAAGAAATCAAAACCCGTATCAAGGAAGCAACCGGACTCACCGCCTCGGCTGGCATCAGCTACTGCAAGTTTCTCGCCAAAGTGGCTTCTGATTACCGCAAGCCCGACGGCATCTGCACCATTCATCCCGACAAGGCGCTCGATTTCATCGCCCAGCTGCCTGTAGAGGATTTCTGGGGCGTGGGCAAGAAAACACTGCAAAAGATGCATTTCATGGGTATCTTCAACGGAGCTGACCTGAGGAAAGTATCCGAAGAACATCTGGTAGAAGTGTTCGGAAAAGCCGGACACATCTTCTATAATTTCGCAAGGGGGATAGATGAACGACCTGTCATCACCTACCGGGAACGGAAATCGGTAGGCTGCGAGCAGACTTTCCTGGAAGATATCTATCTAAAAACGGCTGTGATTATCGAACTGTACCATACTGTACTCGAACTGCTGGAGCGCATCGCCAAAAGCGGTTTCGAAGGAAGAACTCTGACGCTGAAGGTGAAGTTTGCCGATTTCACCCAGATAACAAGAAGTATCTCGCAAGAAAAGGTTCTGAAAAAGAAGGATGATATTCTGCCTCTTGCCAAACGGCTACTGAAACAGGTAGATTACTCCTCTGCTCATCCCATCCGTCTGCTTGGTCTGTCCGTAAGCAATGCCTCATCAGAAGAAGCCAGGAAGCAAGATAAGGAGAACAGCAGTTTCAAGCCCGAATACAAAGAACTGGAACTGGAATTCGAAGATTGGGAATAAGCCCCCTTTAAAAAGCTATAGTATGCCCGCTTAAAAAGAAACAAACCAGATAATACGCGAAAAGCAGCTGTCAGACATCCCGTCTATACAGCTGCTTTCTCTCATTACTAGTTATTTCCCAAAACAAAACTTTTAACCTTAAAGAAAACTACTTACCTTAATGAATACTCAATCCTATAACCTTAAAACATAAAACCTAAACCTATGAAAATGCAACTATTTCTGCATGAAACAATTTATAAACTTCTAAATTCTGGTGCAAAGATAGTAAGTTTCAGCGAACCCCAGGTACAATTATCGTTCAAATAGTGATAAAAATGATACAATGTACCTTTTATGCTAGGAAATGAACGATTTTTATCCATATATTCACAGATTTTATACTTCAGGTATAGCGTATTTCTCTCTATTTCATCACATTACCTACATCACCAGGTAACATTCCATACTCTTCCTTGAAACATTTTGTGAAGTAAGACGGCGCTGAAAAGCCCACTTCATAGGCTACTTCAGAGACACTCATGCTACGGGTTTCGAGCAAGCGCCTAGCTTTGGCAAGGCGAGCCTTACGGAGTAAGTCAACAACAGAAGAACCTGTCATCGCCTTCACCTTGCGATAGAGCTGCACACGGCTTAAGCCAATCTGCTGTCCCATATCCTCAACTCCAAACTCACTATCAGAAAGATTCTTCTGGATAATGGCTTGAAGCTGCTTGAGGAACTGCTTGTCACGATCTTCCAGATGAGACTCAGAAATCTCCTTCTCAGCCTCTTGAGCCCCCTGATAAAGATTCTTCAGAAGCTGACGCTGTCGCAGGAGATTCTCGATACGGGCGAGAAGCACCTTGCTGTGGAATGGTTTGGTAATATAGGAATCAGCTCCATGCTCATAACCCTCTGCGCGATGCTCCTCCAGGTTCTTCGCCGTAAGCATAATAACAGGGATATGAGAGGTAGCCGTATTCGTCTTCAGCCGTTCTGTCAACTCCAATCCGTCCATAACAGGCATCATCACATCGCAAATCACCAGGTCAGGCACCTCTTTCAAGGCGACAGCCAGACCCTCTTTACCATCGGCGGCCTCAAGAACAATATACTCATCCTGCAAAAGAGTACGCTCATACTGACGGATATCGGTATTATCATCAATAACCAGAACAGTAGGACGATTGGTATTCTCGCTTACCAGCTGCTGAACTTTTCCATGACTTCTGTCTCCATCGTCAATATATTGCAAAACAGATTCATCTACAACATTCTTACCAGTTGATGCAGAAGCATTTACTGAGTTATCCACAATATCCACATCATTGTGGATAACTTGTGAATCACCCTCCTGCTCACGAGGAATGACAACGATAAAATCAGAGCCCTTTCCCGGTTCACTTTCTACCCTAGCCTCACCATGATGCAACTCTACAAATGATTTCACCAGAGCCAGACCGATACCCGTACCGCTGGCAGCACCCTTAGCCTGGAAGAAGCGTTCAAAGATCTTATCAGCCTCATCCTGCGAGATACCCTTGCCCGTATCTCTCACGTCAAGACGTAGATTGGCACCTTCATCTTTCAACGAAACAAAGATTTCGCCACCAGCAGGCGTATATTTCAAGGCATTGCTCAACAGATTGAACACGATACGGGAAATCTTCTCCTGATCGGCAATCATTTCATGGCTGCCTTTCAAGTCATCAACATCCAGATGCAGTCTGATCTGCTTGCGCTCGGCAGTAAGCTGGAAGTCGCCCACCCACATCGTCAAGGTCTTCACAATGTCGAAGCGATAGAGTTTCAGTTCCATCTTGCCATTCTGAATCTTACGGAAATCAAGAATGTTACTTACCAACTGTTGGAGGGCAAGGGCGTTACGCTGCACCATTTTCAAGAGTTCGCGGCTCTTGCCCTTGATGCCGGAATCTTCAAGCAGCATCTCTACCGGGTCGGCTATCAGGGTTAAAGGCGTGCGAAGTTCATGACTGATATTGGTAAAGAATACCAGACGGGAATGAGTGAGTTCCAAGACCTCCTCATTCAATCGTTTCAATTCTCCATTCTTTTCACCCAATTCTACATTCAGTCGCTTCAGTTCGCCATTTGTCTTAGCCAATGTTTCGTTCAGTCTCACCTTTATCAGATAACCTCTGAAAATTAAAGCCGCAGCTGCGAGGCAAACAAAGAGGAACAGACACAGACCTATGAGCATGACTTTCTGTGAGTTATAATCAGACAGATACTGATTTACCTGCTTATGCAAAGTCTTCAGATTGTGCGTCTGACGCTCGGCATCTCTAGCCTCCATCAATGTAAGGGCAGCATTTGCCTGGGTTATGATAGAAGTGCTCAGATAATTGTCGCGTTCATAAGGCTGATGCTTCAATATCTTCATGGCAAGCGCTATGACCTCGTCACCCTTGGTAGGATAAAGATAAGAGGCTTCGAAAATACCATCGCGCACAAGTT
>JAJXAL010000140.1:0-7049 GCA_021628325.1 Segatella copri
ATAAAGATGAAATTGGATTTACCAATGAGGAATGGGCTGTTGAAAAGGACTTGAGCAATACCGCCCGTCTGATTGGCGACAACATTGATATAGGTGCATACGAGTGCGACACGAAGATGATTCCGATTATCTATGTGAAAGAAGGTTCTGCTGTTGCAGGAACAGGTGAAAGCTGGGATAACCCAACCAACGACCTGCAAGGTGCCATCAACCTGGCTGAACTTTATGCCAACAAGAATGAAGGCAAATATGGCTACGTCTTCGTAGATAGAAATCTGAAGGCTGATAACGTGAACATCAGCATGCCAGGCGTCAAGATGTTCGGTTCGATGCGCAACGAAAAGAGTTCTAAAACAGAACCAGAAGCTATCGTAAAGGATCTCCTTACTCAGAGAAAAGGAATCATCGAGTCTTCCAGTCAATCTACCATCAATGGGCTGACACTCAACAGCGGAACTACTGATACCAGAATGTGTATTGTAGATGGTTTCAAGGTTTCGGGCAACGTCAGTCTCCAAGGCAGCAGCATGCTCTCCACCTCTATCCTCGATGCAAATGCAAAGGTAACAGGCGATGCAAGTAGTTTGCTCTACAACAGTCTGGCATTAGGAAGCGTGAAGGATGTGAAGTCTGTCAATGTAACTGCTTCTGGCACATTACCATCACCAGATGGTAGTGCTGCCAACAGATCATCTGTAACCACCTATAATAAATATGTGAAAGATGACTATTGGAAGTACCAGCTTGACGAGACAGACAATGCCAACATCAACCAACACGATGCCAACGTAGACGGAAATCCTACAAAGGCTTGCATCAACAAGGTAATGCACAGCCATGATCTTGCCGGCAACCAACGCATCAGAGACAAGGTAGATAACGGATGTTTCGAGACTTGGTATCTAACAAGCGATACCGAAGCGAATAAGGTCGATTATCCTCACGGTAAATCTGTGGTCTATGTCATGACAGTAGACAAGGAGCTGAAACTTGACAATGGCTTCTATACAGAGACGAATCCGTTCAGCCCAGGTTTCCTGCTCTTGAAGCACCACGCTGGTTTAAGAGGCAACAACAGTTATGTAAACCTCACCAACTTTGCAGTGGAAAGAAACCTGAAGGCAGGAACCAACTTCTTCTCCATGCCATTCAAGGCTACCAATATGGAGGTGGAAGGTACAAACAATCCTGCTGATGGTAGTGTAATCGCCTACTACTATAATGCAGCTACTCGTGCCAAGTACGACTATAAATTCGACCAAAGCGAGAGTAAAGCATGGGTAAAGGGCGTAGACAACCAGCGAAACTTTACCGCAGGTTTAAGAATGGAAGCAAAGGCCGACAAGACCGTCCGTTTCTATGGAAACAGTTACACAGAGAACGGTAGTCAGTTAGGGCAGATTACCCTGGTACAGAACAACAACCAGCAGCCGTGGTCGAGCAGCGATGGTAGCGGCACGAAGTTCACCCACAAGGAGAACATGGGGTGGAATCTCTTCGGTTCGCCTTATCTCTGCGCCATGAACTATAGCGATATGGAATACGGCAGAGTTATCTACCAATGCGAAGAAAACGGTAGCTACAAGGCTATCAACACCTATGATTCTAACACGGGTAATTCAACGGATGGCTACATCCCAGCAATGGATGCCGTGTTTACACAGACTGCCACTCTGGAGAATTCAGAAAGCGTGAGAGTAAGCCATTCGGAAGCAAAGGCGACAACCGCCTATCAAGCAACCAGAGCGCTCGACATCGCCATCACCCAGAGCAGCAGAACAAGCAGAGCCGGCAACGGCACTCCTGTAGATGACCAACTCCAGTTGAACGCAGTTCCGGCACAGGAAGCGAAATCTGACTTCGACATGGGAAGCGACGGCGTGAAATGGATGGCTAGCCAGAATGCTCAAATCTATGCGTCCCGCAATGGTGGACGCTACTCGCTCCTCTCTGCAATCAGCATTGATGCAGAACAGAGCATCGGAGTCAGTCTGCCGGAGACGGGTGAATACACCATCAGCATCCCTGAAGATTGCGATGCCAGCGAATATGAAACCGTATGGCTGAAGGACAAGGAAACCGGAAAGGCGGTAGACCTGAAGGAAGGCAGTTATCTGTTCAAAGCCACCCAGACTGGCGAGATGAATAACCGCTTCAATATCAGTTTCAACCGCAAGGAGACTGACATGAATTCAGACATCACCATCATTCCTAGCGGCAACTATCATATCCTGATAAAGGGACTGAAACAGAACGACCTCATCAGAATATACGGAACCTCAGGTGTCCTGGCGCTTCAGAAACAGGCGAAATCTGATACAGAACAGCTTCGCTCACCAGTAAATGGAACTGTAGCCGTAGAGGTAACGCGAGGCGGAAAACAGATAGCCGTAAAGAAGATAGCCCTTAAATAAAAGGATGAATGCCGTAAAATAACGGAATAAATGTTAATAAAGCGCAGAGATAATCGCTCGTTTCAATAATTGGCATTATCTTTGCGCTTATTATTGTAGTTAGAAATCAATAGAATATAAATAAGAAAATAGAATTATGACAGAAAAGGAAATGTACAATCTGATAAATAGTCAGAACAACCAGCAGAGCAATGGCTTTGCTGTTAATGAGAAAGAGCGAGGTATAAGCGGTGTTTTCTCTGCTTTGATGCGCAAAGTGTATACATGGATGACCTTAGCTCTCCTGATTACGGGCGTTACTGCCTATGGTGTGGCTAGCAGTCCTACCTTGCTGATGACCTTGATGACAAGCCGCGGCTTGCTCTTTGGCTTGATTATCGCAGAGCTCGCCCTGGTATTCATCATTACCGGTGCCCTACAGAGACTCTCCCTGACTACGGCCACCCTACTCTTCATCGTCTACTCGGTTTTGAATGGTGCCATGCTTTCATCCGTATTCGTAGTATATACGATGACCAGTATTGCCAAGGTATTTTTTATTACAGCCGGCACATTCGGAGCAATGGCTTTCTATGGCTATACTACCAAGAAGGATTTGACCTCTTTAGGAAAAATACTCTTCATGGCGCTGATTGGTCTGATTATCGCTACCATAGTAAACATGTTCTTGAAGAGTTCAGGATTTGATTACATCTTGAGTTATGCAGGTGTAGCCATCTTCGTTGGCTTGACCGCTTGGGACAGTCAGAAGATCAAGCAGATGCTCCAGACACAATACGACATGAGCGAAGGCGCACAGAAACTGGCACTCATCGGAGCCTTGACTCTGTATCTCGATTTTATCAACCTCTTCCTCTACTTGCTCCGCATCTTCGGAGGCAGTAACAAGGAATAATGAAAACGGGAACCGGGAATAAAGTAAAAAAACAAAGAATAACATACATAACGAGAAAGGTTGGCTTGCCCTCAACGGGTTGGCCAACCTTTATTTTTTAATTCCTAGAAAAAGTAAATGCTAGAGTTATATTCTCTTCAAAAAGTTCTATGGTGCAAAGATAGAAAAAAAATTGAGAACCATGGTTTCAAAATAGCAAAAATAAGTTTCAAATGGACAAAAAGTGTCTTTTGACATTTTTCAGTGTACCACTGATTATTGCAAACTACCTATACACCAATAACTTATGCATTTACTCTATATTTATTAGGAGAGCAACCAAAAGAGGCAAAAAATACTCTTCTGAACGTAGAAATAGAATTAAATCCCGATTTGATGGCGATTTCCGGCAAAGGAAAGTTCGTTGACTTCAACAAATTCTCAGCATACTGTATACGATAAGTATTCACATAATCATAAAATGTCTGTCCATTCTGCCGGTTGAAATAGCGACTCAGATAAGTACGGTTCGTGCCCACCGCCAGCGCCACATCAGACAATTTCAGTTTCGGATTGAGATAGATTTTATCTTCCTCGAACAATCGCTGCACCTCAGCAGCCATCCCCGAAACATCTACTTCGTTCTGCTCTAAAGGTACAATTTCTATATCGCTCAACTCTTCTATCACCGACTCATGCCTATATACAAAATAATCTATCAGCATCCAGAGCATCAGAGAACTTACCATATAGATATTGTCGTAATCCACATTAATAACGAAACAGCTCAGCGTCCATAAGAACAGGAGCAGGAAGAAGGTATTGAGAATGGCAAGAAGCCAATTCAGATTAATATTTTCCTGATAAGAAAACCGCTCTTTCAGCTGACGGTGATACCGCCGGATTAAAAAGATAAGCAATATAAAGGTAGAGCATCCATAAATGGCTCCCCAGACAGAAAGCACGTAAAACCAGATGATATTATGGGTAAAAATATAGAACACCGGGAACAAGAGGAAAGGCAATTCCAGCATCAAAGCCTTCAACCATCCGAACCAGCCCGGCTTCACCAGTTCCATCAACACAAAGCTGTAGAATGGTATAATCATCATATCCAACGAAGACGTAAGATACCACGCATGCTCGTTGTCAAACCCATAAACCTGAAAGAAAACCATGTCCTTTACCAACTGCAGGTCGACCACAATCATGAGCCACATAATCATCCGAAAGAGCATCTCCTTTCCTTTTCTCCAAAACAGGAATGCCATCATGGAGAAGAACATCATGCTCATACCATAAATAAAACTCGTTACCGAATCCATGCCTACGATCTAAATAAATAAACAAGAAGGCACACCTATGGAGAGATGTTCTAACATTCCAAAGGTGTGCCATGATATAAATTGATACCTTATATATATAATAAGGTGTAGTATTAAATGAAATAACCTAATTAGTCGATTTCCTCATCGGCCTCGTAACCACCCATCTCACGGATAGCATTCTTCAGCATCGTATACTGCTGGTAGAGATGGTTTACTGCCTCTTCACCCTTAGTATAATCGTGCATAGGTGCCTTGAGGAAGAAACTCAAGAAACGCTGGATGCCAAAACGGCCTGCACGAGCAGCAAGGTCGCTCAACAATGTAAGGTCGAGCAGCAATGGAGCAGCAAGGATAGAGTCACGGCAGAGGAAGTTGATCTTAATCTGCATTGGGTAACCCATCCAGCCAAAGATATCGATATTATCCCAACCCTCCTTGTTATCGTTGCGAGGTGGATAATAGTTGATACGTACCTTGTGATAGTACTGGGTATCCTCATCGTTACCATGACCATAGAGATCAGGCTGGACATCAGGCTTCAGAATTGTCTCAAGAGTAGAGAGTTTACTTACCTCCTTAGTATGGAAGTTTGCTGGCTCATCGAGAACGAGACCATCACGATTGCCGAGAATATTGGTAGAGAACCAGCCATTCAAACCGAGGCAACGGGTACCGATGATAGGAGCAAAGCCACTCTTAACAAGTGTCTGACCTGTCTTGAAGTCCTTACCGGCGATAGGCATCTTGGTTTTCTCAGCGAGTTCCCACATAGCAGGAATATCTACAGTTGTATTAGGAGCACCCATGATGAAAGGAGCACCTTCGGTCAAAGCTGCATAGGCGTAGCACATGGATGGAGCAATATGCTGACGGTCGTCAGCCTTCATTGCAGCCTCAAGTGCAGATAATGTACCATGAATTTCCATATCTACAGGAACGTAGATTTCGGTAGATGCTGCCCAGATAACAACGATACGGGCACAACCGTTCTTCTCCTTGAAGTCGCGAATATCCTGACGAAGCGCCTCTACCATCTCCCAGCGGGTCTTGCAATCCTTCACATTGTCGCCATCAAGACGCTTTGCATAGTTCTTGTCGAAAGCAGCCTTCATTGGTACTACCTTCTCCAACTCCTCGCGTACAGGATTGATATCTTTCTCCTTCAATACCTCAGCATACATAGCTGCCTGATAAGCATTCTGTGGATAAACATCCCATGTACCGAATACGATATCATTAAGGTCAGCAAGTGGAACGATGTCCTTGTAATGCAAATATTTCTTGTCTGCACCCTTGCCAACACGAATCTTGTCGTACTGAGTCATTGAACCTACTGGCTTCGCAAGTCCCTTACGAGTCATGAAAACACCGGTCATAAAGGTAGTAGCAACTGCGCCACAACCTACAACCAAGATACCCAACTTTCCATCAGCTGGTTTAACATTGTTTTTTTCCATCTTCTAAAGGTTTATTTTATATTAAGTTGATTATAATCTAAGAATTGTGTCTGCAAAGATAACAAAAACTTATTGAACCGATGCGGTTTTCGTAGACTTTTTTTCAATAATTTACAATAATTAGCTTAAAATGGATAAAAAGGCTATTCTGCATCAAAAGCCAAGTGTAGAATATTTGTATGAAAAAAGATAATATATGCATATTTATTCCACGTTTATGCATAACGAAAGACAAAATAATGTTATTTTATGCATTTTTCTTTCATTTTATTTGGTTATTTACAAAATATATTGTAATTTTGCAGCCGTTAAACGAATAAAAATACAGCATATGAAGGCAAAGAATAGCAGATTGGAAACTTTGAAGATGCTCATATCAAGTCAGGAGTTGAGTTCGCAAGACCAACTTTTGGAGGCTCTTCACAAAGAAGGCTTTAAGATTACGCAAGCTACATTGAGCCGTGACTTAAAACTGCTCAAGGTGGCAAAGGCAGCATCTTCGAGTGGAAAATATGCGTATGTCCTGCCCAATGATACATTATATAAGAGAGTATCAAACCATATTCCAGTAAGCAAGATGATGGTGAATACCGGATTCCAGTCTATCAACTTCTCTGGAAACATGGTCGTGATCAAGACCCGTCCGGGATATGCAAGCAGCATTGCCTATAATATAGACAATAGTGACATTCCTCAAATTCTGGGAACCATCGCCGGCGATGACACCATCTTCCTGGTTAAAAAGAAAGGAACAACAGAAGAGGAAATCATCAATGCACTGGCAGAGGTTATTCCAGACATTCACCATAAATATGTATAAGGTGCATTTTTATGCAAAACATACATCTTATTATATAAAGAAAGAATATTAAAACAAAAACATTTTAAGATAGAAGAGAAAAAATGGAAGAAGCAGAAGTTAAAGTAATGGTGGCTGACGAAAGTCACATCAAGTACATCGACACCATTCTGACTA
>JAJXAL010000002.1:0-101041 GCA_021628325.1 Segatella copri
TTGTAGCTCAGTTGGTTAGAGCAACAGACTCATAATCTGGAGGTCCTAGGTTCAAACCCTAGCTGGTCCACAATAGATGATTCCGTGTATCTATAAATCCCGGATAGTTAACATTTGTTAAATCTCTAATAAATTATCAAAATGAAGAGATTATTCGAAAAGCTTAGCATGTGCTTAATCATGCTTATTGTAGCTGCTACAGTGTCATCATGTGACTATGTGAAGCAGACAAAGAGTGAGATCAAACACGACGACTCACTCATGGTGTCAAAGATGATGCAGGATATTGACAATCCTACATTCACCGACTGTTCTGACGTTATAGAGTTTCAGAGATCGGAAGGTCAATGGAGACATCAGGACTCAGTGTTCTTCAGTATACCTGAAAAGGTTATGCGTGACGTGGTATCAGTCTTAGAAAAATCTGGGAAACCATTGACTAAGATGAGTATATCGAACGAATTCGAGGCAAACAGGCATGTGTATTTGAACCTACCAGACAAACAGGATCAATATCATGCATTAGTTCCGCCAGATATTCCTAACACGGTGACGATTGATACCATTATTGATGGTAAGCATGTAAAGCTCGTGCAGTCCTCTAGTACAAACATTACGACAAAGGAGGATTAGCTATGAAGCGGTACATTATTATCTCTTATGATGGTGCTAATTTGAGTGCATCAGAAGTTACGTCAATAGCTTCACAGCTTAACACAGTTAAGCCTGATGTTAAAGATGTACATGCGGTTACAATGGATGAAACAGAAGTAAATTCTGTTATCGTTCATCATGTAGAAGAAAAGAATGCTACAGAACTTTCTGTTGTAGAATCTGCATGTATCTACGTGAAAAAAAGATTTGGCAAGTTTTTCTACTCCAAGATGAAGCTGTTGCTTGCATTGTCAGAGGCTATAACCAATGAGCCTGGCAATGAATCTCTTATGAATGCTATCAGAGTTATGTCTGGTGGCGTAAGTAAGAGAATGCGTGATTCTTACGGTATTTCTACCGATGTTATTTGTGTATTTAAAACAGTTCAAGATAACATGTAATTATGTGCAGAACACAACGTAATACTAAGAAAGTGTATCATCAGCGTCACGCTGAAGCCAAAGCAAAGGCATATAAGCGTGACAAGTTTAAAAACAAGCTAAATCCTTTAAACTATGTGGAAGATCCCAGTGTATACGATCAAGGGTAAAGCAAAGGGTAAGAATACAAAAACATTAGTATTCGAATCCAAATACCCTAGCGAAAATCAGGCTAAAGAAGCCAGATACGCACTCATTCATTTGGCTAACTGCTCTCACAAAGCTCCATGTGATATCACTGTTAATAATAACGGTGCAGTATTCATTAAGAATCCATCCTGGAGTGTGGGAGAGGTAACAATATGTTAATTAATTTTATTTACAAACATTTAAAACATTATCAAAATGGCAAAAGCAGAAACAAAAGGTGCTGCTAAAGAGCAGCAGAATGTGTCAGCAGACAACGTAGTAGAGAAGTTGATGAAGGGTAACCTCGTCACAGACATCGCAGACAAGGCGGCAGAAGAAATCCGCCAGGATGAGGAGAAACGCAAGATCTCCCAGGTCAAAGAGATCGTCAAGTGTGCTGACTATCTCCGTATTAAGGAGCTTCTCAATGTCCGTAAGGACCGTGCGAAGGCAAAGATTACTCTTGATATTCTGAAGAAGCGCACAGATTTGTTGGCCCGTCTTCTTGGTAAGGACGAGAATGGTACCGTCGTTCCTGACGACCAGAAGATTACGCCAAATCAGTTCCGTGACCTTTCGCAGAAGATCGATGAGGATCAGCGTAAGCAGATGAACGAATTGAACCAGGAGTACGAGAAGCACGACCGTGAGTTGCGCACTAAGTATCCGAACAACTGGTATTATGCCAACTATCAATTCGATCGCTTCTAATTCTTCTTCTAGTACAAGTATCTTCGTATCACGTACATAGATTCTCAGGTACTAGAGATCCCGAGGGACAGTGTAGAGAAGGAATCTCAGAATGAATTAACATTCTCATCAAGTATCTTCGTATCACGATGGGAGGAAGAAATGTGAACCCACACAATAAATTGGGACAGTAGATCAAACAATATGTTTTGTGCGTATCGTTGTATCGGGGAGATTTGATTGCTCTGAGAAAGTTAATTGAACCCTGCAAAATGTATCAAAAATGCTGAATATAGCCCTCTAAGTATCTTCGTATCATGAGGATTCCTATATATTTTTAGCCATGTTTTAAGCGCTCTGAGGCAGAGTATGTCACTAGGTGGAGTAATTAACCACGAGTGTCGCAAAAATGTCTTAGAGCGCACCTGAAACGGCTTAAATCGAATGTTCTGACTGATCATCGGAACATTTACAAGAATGTACAGTGTGTATGAAATAATCTGTCTGGACAGGGGTTCGACTCCCCTCACGTCCACAGTTTCTCTTCCCCCTGCTATAGGTCTATTAGAGGTGCCTCCTCTATGTTTAGACTCCATTCAGGACAATCTGGACATATTGTAAAACTGTCTAATGTTGGCGTACCACAGGACACGGATTTGTTCGTCAATAAACGTGGGCAACCTAGGCATGTTGTAAAACTACCTACACGGGCGTGTTTGGTTTTGACAGACAGAGGAGATAAATACATTAAGCACTATACTATAAATTAAACGGCAATGTAAATAACATTGTAGACTATACTAACGTAGCGTAAGTTTAGTCTAGGTGTTTCCTACCAAAGTGGAGAGAATGATTTGGGGTTCGATTCCCCATTTCATTCCTATTAGTTATGACAAAGGGATATAAAGCGATGATAAAGGACAGGTGTCCTTATGTCGTCAACCTCGCTTTTAAATGGTGTACAGAGTTCGGTAGATTATCTAATATAGGTAAGAAGCCACACGAAAGAATTAAGTATGCTGTAAAGACGCGATGGATAGACCGTGTATACCAAGAAAATGTAGCAATCTATAATACTGGAAGAGGAACACCTCGAACAGATGAAAAGAATGCATCATTAAGAAAAGCTCTTGGAATACATGAGGGGTCTCAGAATTTTAATTTTGCAGACTCTATAAATTTGGATGGTATCAACAAAACATTTAACTCTGGAGAACGAGCATTTTGGATATGGGTTAATAGCTGGGTAGTATGGTTCCAAGAGAACTATAAATACCTAGAAAACTATTATAACATATCATATAAATGTGGCAACATGGCTCTATTTGATAACGCATTGTCAGAAAAAGCTAGTTTTCTAGATGAATATTTTGAAGATTTCTCTAAGTTTATTAAGAAAACATTTAATTAAACAAAATAAAATGGAGTATTTCCCTAAAATGCTAATTTACAGAGCTAGTCTGTTAGGCTACAAAGAAGAAGGTATAGAAAATGTGATTAATTGGTTCCATAATCGCCTTAAAAAAGGCTTTGTCTATGAACCCCACATATTCTGTGCAGGAGATAGCCTAGACGATAATTGTTTGTATGAATATGCGCGTAACGAGCATTTGCGTAGAGTTGGTGATTGGATTATGAAAACGATGATCCTAAGCAGCCCCATGAAGTTCAAAACACTTACAACTCGTATGCGTATTGGTTCAGGACTACTTGAAAAGGTAGAAATGAAAACAGGAGGAAAGGATTTGAAAATAATCCTTTTCAACAATTTCGTCAACAACGTTTGGTCGCTATACCGTCAGAAGATGGTGTACGATCTTCCGTTTTATCAGGAGTAGGGTGAGAGAGATCTCCCCTACCCCACAATATGGAGTATCAGCGTATCACTCAATCTGAGATTGAGACCATAAAAGAAGCTCAAAAGGGAAATGAGCTAGCATTTAATAAATTGTTTAACCGTTACAAAGAGTTCGTCGACAACGTGCTCTTTTGTTACGTGAATGACATGGATGAAGCTAAAGATCTTACAAATGTTGTATTTCTTAAGGTTCACCAAAAACTCTCGACGTTCACAGATTATTCGTCTTTTGGCGGATGGCTGAGAATTATAGCTAATCGAACAGCTATAGATTATCTACGAAAAGTAAAGGAAAAATCAATGGAATTAGGAGAAGATTCAGGCCGACTACCTGTTGAATTAACTAATTCTTCGGAAGAAGAGGATCTTGTCAATCTTCTTGAGTACGAATCTCTTCTAAAGGAGTTTGAAAAGCTCCCAAAGAAGACACAGAAGATTTTTAATTTATTTTACGTAGAAGATCTTACAGTTGATGAAATTAGCAAAGTGCTGAAAATTCCTACAGGCACTATAAAAGCTGCGTTAAGTCGCACTCGTAGGAAAATTAAAAATAACTTAAAAGTTTAACAAAAATGACTTCACTTTTATTATTGATTCTCTCGATTTTTGTAGCTCTTGGTTTCGCAAGATACAATAAGAGCAACAAGTTGTTCTGGATCATTCTCGTAAGTCTCTTGCTTGGTTTTACCGGTAAGAGTATGGTCAACTATGCCTTTGTTGACCATAAAAGTGAAGCCAGTACAGTTAAATCTTCTGCAACTCCCATGCTGGCACCGACGTGCTCATTTCAGGCTTTGGAACCCTCAGAGGGCGCCGGTACATGTGCTGAGACAAAACCAGCAGGTAAGGATACAGTTGTGGTAGATACTGTTGCTGCGCTTAACTTGGGTGAAGGAGAGCATATTAAAGTGCTCACTAAACCTCCACGAGATTGGTTAAAAACGAACTTCATATTCGACACAAGTTGAATTTAAGTTAGTTGCCCAGAAAGTATTAATTAATTTTAGTAAATAACATTTAAAAACATTATCAAAATGGCAAAAAAGAATGGAAAGGGCAATGTAAAAGTTGCTCAGAATAACAACAATGGTGGTAACAATGCAGATGCAGCTGTTGAGGCTGCAGCTATACTCACAACAACAGGTGGGTCAAGCATGGACCGTAACCACCAGGTAGATTTGTTGAAGATGACTCACGAACGCTTTTTCTTGGATGAGAAGGCTGCTGAGCACACGGGCTTCCCACAGGGAGCTATCGACAAGATCAACCACATTAACGCCCTCGGCATCGCTGTATGCGTATGTAACGAGGTCAAGTATGGCTCAAGCGATTTCGCTGTTGTAATTCGTAAGGCTGCTCTTCCAGAGCTTACTGAAGCTTTGAAGGAGATTGGTGTAAGCTTTGATGACACAAAGCTCTTGCCTTCAAAAGATGACGCTGAAGCAGTTGAAGTTCCAGCTTCAGCTGTACAGGTATCCGAAGAGACTGCAAAGAATCTTGACAAGGATGCTAAGGCTCGTGCTGCAACAGCAGGAAAGGTTTTTGATCCTACAAAGATCAAGGACGAAGAAGAGCTCAAGGAAGCTTTGTCTGGCTTCTTGGCCATGAACCGTGATTCTAAGTTGATGGATAGCATCATGCAGTGTGTGAACTTCTATAAGTCATATCGCTCTATCGAGGCTAAACGTGCTATCGATTCTGCTGAGAAGACACTCAAGAACACCAAGGACAAGAAGTACAAGGAGAACGCTGAGAAGGCTCTCGCTTCTGCAAAGAACGATATGGAGCACCTCAAGAACATGAACTTCCATGATACGTTTCGCAAGATTGTTGAGCTTACGGGTCGTGTCGGAACGCTTACTTATGGAATTGGTGCTCACTTCTTCAACGTTACCGCTACGTCAGGATCTCCTGTATCTGCGTTCTGTGAGCTTCGCGACCATTCTACTGACAAGAACACCGGTGTATGCAAGTATACCGATGATCAGATTGCAGACGCTGTAAAGTGCCTCGTAATCATTGGTGCAGATGATGTCCGCTCAAAGGGTAAGACTTTGCTCGAGGCAGAGAACGCGCTTCCAGAAAAGGATCGTGTCAAGGAGCATATTGATGCAGCTAACAAGAATATTGCATTCGCCGATAAGGCTACTGCAGCGGTTCTTGCAGCTCCAGGCGAGTTCGTTGAGAACTTGAAGAAGAACTTCTTGGAGGGTAACAACTTTGCAAAGAAGACTGTTATCGCCATTAAGCGTGCGTACTATCGTGACGTTACCCCAGACATGATGGCTAAGGTTAAGTCTGATTCGATGCTTGATAACGCTACACAGTATGCAGGTATCATCTCTAATCTGTTCCGTAATCCTTCTGATCCACTCGTAGGTTATGCCAAGGAGAACATTATCGACTTGGGGTTCAAGACCGATGAGGAGATCAAGGCTGAGGAAGAGACTGTTGCCAAGGCTGCTAAGGAAGCAGCTGAGAAGAAGGCAGCCGAGGATAAGAAAAAAGAAGCCAAGGGTATAGCGAAGGCTAAGGAAAAGGCAAAAAAATAATACGGCCAATTAAGAGAACTGGTTCACAACTAGTTGGTCGCATTAAAAGAGCCTTTGACATCCAATGGCAAAGTGAACGCAAATAATTTAACTATCAAAGTATGAAAAAATTAGTAATTACGTTGCTAGGAGCAGCATTTCTTACTATTGGCATGAATATTGCCGATCTTAAGAACGTTCCCCTTCCAACGACAGTGCAAACAGTAGCAGCATCTACTGTACAGCAACCAATGGATCATTTATTTGGTCAAGTGAATCATGCTAATCCTGATACAGTGCATGATACCGTTAGGGTAGAAAAGCCTGTAGCTTGTAACCATAAACAGTCGCCTGTAAAGACGATTGTTAAACGCACCGTAATTAAGAAGACAGATACGTCGTATGTACCACTTCTGTATATTATGGAACCTGGAGAAAAGGTCGACTCCACTAATCACGACTCTACCATTCGTAAGGGAGAGCTCCGTGATTATATTCAAATCGCCTCCAATGTGCATAAGTAAACACAAGAACCCTATGCACTATAATTGGGTAAGTACATATAGTAGATCCCATTAGTCTACGTACTATTCTGGAACATCCCCCGCGAAGGAGCTAGAAGAAAAACTCAATATTAAACTTGATCCGAGAATATGTTAACTCTGTCTTGCAGAGCGAGATTACTCAAAAGGTAGGATGAAATGTATCAAACATTGAAACAGTTTGATATAGGTAGGAGAAGCGTTGTATCAGCTCCTATAGATTATACAGCTGGACTTGTGAGAACCGTCTGGAGACAAGCTGGATGAGGCTGTATAATCTAAAAACGCATAAGTCCCAAGAAGGGCATAATGAACCGTATCGTAATTATATGTGATAATACTAAGCATATACAAACGTTACACGAGACGAACTATATTGGTCCCCAGTAGGTGAACAGAATTGCATACATGGTATGGTGCATGGTGCTGGAAGAACCGAGGATATCCCAAACAATATAGAAGTATTATTAAGCCGTAGGTAGTGTTTCTAGTGTCCAAAGCTAGTATAAAGGCCGAAAAACTGCATCAATATTGTGGGAGTAATACCACACAGAGTAAACTAAATGAGTTTGCTGACTATACCAAAACCTTACTGTTCGATTCAGTACAACTCCGTTGAAGGGGTGCCGGGGATGGGGTAGAAGTGTCTGATTGTGACCGCCAGGCTTTTCTTGTTTATGCGGTATATAAAAGTAAAACAAGCGCAAGGGTTGGGCAGCCCCTTAATCGAAGCTCTACGGGAGTATCGTACGCGGGTGAAGATCGCGGTGAAAATCTATTCCAGTTGTATTATTAGGATGTTAGGCAATCCGAACTTACAGCCAATTTCCATGAAAATTAAATCGTTCATGAGACTATGATCGATGACTCCGTTACAGTCAAAGAAAATTGATGGAGGCTATCCTAGAATAAGAAATAGCAAAAACAGGTAGAAAGTTGATTCGAGATATATCCAGCCAGGATCATTTGACCTCCACTTTCATCCAAAACGATCTAGACTAATAGTTTATTTGCACTATGACATACAATATTATATAGTCTCTACAGAGTAGTAAGCTGGTATATTATGTATGCGTATGCTGTATGCAAAAGATATAGATTATAAAAACCTAGAAAGTTTAAAAGATAACATGTTTAACAAAAATTGATGTCCCTTCATAGAGTGTGTCTTACGTTGTAAGTAAGGGCTTGAGGTGAAGAAATCGAGTGCCAACCGATATGCCAACCATGCTAAAGTGTACTGCGCAACAGTATATGTAAACATAAAGGTTCGAAGCAATACAGGAAATTGATGGGCAGCTTATATCTATGTTGTAAAACGACTGTGTATATTATATGTGTATACTGTCTCTATACATGTATATTACGTTATAAGTGGGTGACAAGATGAAATGTATGGGTTGAATTCCCAATATTCGTGCACTATAAATAGGAGGTAGTAATACCGGTACAGAAAAATTGCAAATATCAGCAAAGATACAAAAAGCCGTAAAGTCTGTGATGGGTTTGATCCTGAGACATTCCGACAACCAACCGCTGGGTACATGCCATAAGCCGAGTACTGCAGTAAGGAGCCATTCCGATAAGTTAGGTGCTTGTAAAACTTATTAGCTGAGGAAATCTGCGTTTAATCGACAACCTGTAGAAAGACTTGTAAGTATAGTAAGGGAAATACGACCGAGATTCTACATATTTTCGTGGGTTATAAGAATTCTAAGATTCTATGAGTGTTAGTTGCTCTGCAAAATTTCACCAACGAAGATTAGAATAGTTAAGTTAGAAAAAAACGTGAACAAAATAGCAGAAAACAGTTCAGCATTTGATTATGCAAAGGAAGCATTCAAAGCTTTAGACGATGGGCCTGGATAAACCAGTAAATGCTAATTGCATCATACGTATGCAATTCCTGCTGCAAGCCTACTACCCTATTGTTGTAGTAGGGAGAGTGCAGCTAAGTCTAGATAAAGCGTCTACAATAGTAGAACTTCCTTTAGGAAACTAAGTAAGCAGAGTAGTAACCGAGTATCTTCGTATCAGCGTTGCTTTATTCAATAAACAACGGCAAAGGTGTAGCCAAAATACACCATATTTTTCAATCATATCGTTAGTTAATCAATAACGATATCAAAAAGGATATGATTATGTCAGAAATTAATGTAAACATCGTGGAAACTACAATTAAATCAAATCGTACCCCACTGAGCATGCTCGGTGCGAAAATGTTTGGTCAGGACGTATTTACCCCTCAGACCAGAATGTTCAACCCAGACCATGACAAGGTTTTGGAGCAGGCTAAGCAGAGCTCCAATGTAAACCTTGTACTCAATCGTTCGCCTCGTCGCTTCTCGATCGGCTATATCACGATTGAGTCTATGGCAACAAAACAGAATGCAATCGGTGATGTCGTTTGCCGTCTCAATGAGGGCACCGACAACCAGATCGATATTCCTCTCGGTGAGAATAGCACCAAGTTTGGTGAGACCACTGAAGAGGCTGTCCAGAACGCTCTCAAGGACAAGAATTCTAAGGCTGTGTTCTCAGATCCTAAGGATTTGGGTGGTATTCTTAACGATCTCAACCGTGGTGAGATAGCTCGTCTTGACGCCATGATCGAGCAGTTGCAGAAGGCTAAGGCACAGTGTGTATCTGCCATTTCAGCAAATGAGAAGATCATTGCTGATTACGAGCGCCAGAAGGCAGAGTCAAAACCAGCTGATAAGATCGCGTAGGATTCATGGAGGCTGTTTTAACTGAGAAGAGCGTTAAGCTTATTGCAGTAATGCTCTCCGAACCAAAGATTAAGGCAGCCGTTTATGAAAAGTTGGACCATACGGAGAAATACAAAATCTATACCATTAACGATGATGGTAGTATTACTCTCGGTTCAACCAGATTCCATTTTTGGAACAAGATAATCGGCTGCGAGCAAACCTTACCATTTGAGAGTTTTGCTCTCAAGGTATGGGATGCACTAGTGAGTCTTTCCACAGGGCTTAACCAAAAGGCCATTATGGAAGGACTATCACAAGAAATTGTGATGAAAGGAGTTAAAGACAAAAACTTTAACTGGGTCGTAGAACGACTGTATGATGTTGCGACAAAAGTATGTCAGAATTCTAGCATTGCTGATGGCGTAGGAGCGGACCCTGCGGGGTCCCGGGTGTCAGGGCCAAGGCTTAACGCTCAGCAAGAGTATCCTGATAAAATTGTTATCAATATCAACGGTCGTAAAGAAATTTTGCATGTTAAAGACTGCATAGGTAAACCAATGATTGAGTTGGAGTACGGAATTGTAAACGCTAAACGAGTAATGCCATAAACAGAAACATTCCTGCGGGAATGGTGTATGAACTGCGAGCAGAAGAGTACACATTCATGCATGGTATTGCCGTTATTGTTTATAACGAAATACAAAGACGATATTATTAGTTTATATTAAAAGGCATCCTTAAACGTTCTCTGCGGAGAATAGGTAATCCGCCCTGCGGGGCAGGATTGCCAATGGATGTCTTTTATTCTTTATTACAGTTATATGTAATATAGGAACTAGGTAAATGGCTGATTCAAGTAAATTGTTTAATTTTAATCAAACTATATGAATAAGAAATCAATTAAATTGAACTCAGCAAACATTATTACAATTCGTAAGAACATTGATATCACTATCAATAAGTATTGGCGAATTATTCGAGCAGAGAACCTCATGTCTAAGAAGGCAATTGCAGCAAAGCAGGGTTCTGGCTTAGATCTCAAGAGCTTGTATAACCAGATTGTACAACTTAGTGAGAAGCGTATTATGATTAAGGGTATTTTGGTAGCTCTTAATACAGGTACAACTACATTCTCTTACGAGGATTTTAAGAAGACAAATAACTATAGTATTTTCGCAGCATGCGAGGCAAAGGAGGCAATAGCACAACTTAAGATGATCAAGACACTTGATCCATCAACTAAGGCAAAAAAGGGATTAAAGGCTATGCCTAAGCGTGAGGTATTCTCCTCAGCTAAGATTGCTCAGCTTATTCACGAGCAACAACTACTAGCAAATAAGTTTGACGCTAATCTTGAGAAGTTTAACAATGAGACTTCTATTGAGATTAAGGATACTATTGCAGATAAGTTCGAGATGGATCTTGCAGCTTAAATGCTATAGGTTCGAGACAAATATAAGGGTCGCCGAAAGGAGTAAGATCGAGGCTTACACGAACCACAAATAAGGAATCCCTTGCCTTAAAAATAACATTATTAACACATTAAATTATCAAAATTATGTCAAAGAAGAATAACAAGAAGAACCTCAAGAAGGTTCAGGCTAAGATAGGAACTACACCAGTTAAGGCTGAGGCAGCTAAGAAGGAAGAGTCTAATGCTGCTAACGAGACAATAAAGAACATCATGAAGCGCCGTGCTGCTGACGCAGAGAAGGCTAAGAAGCATGCCGAACTCAAGGCAGCTAAGAAGAAGGCTAAGGCCGAGAAGGAGGAAGCTAAATATGCTGCCTCTAAGGCTCGCGCAGAGGCCCGTAAGGCGCGAAAAAAGAGCATCATGGATAAACTGATCGACTCCAAGAAGGAAAAGGCTTCAGAGCCTGTTAAAATCACTCTGGATGACCGTTTGAAGAAGCAGGAAGAGCGTCGTAATGTCGCTATGGCTCGTCATATCGCATCAATTACCCGTCGGTGCAAGCGTATGCACCTCAATGATGCCGACACCAAGAATGTGATAGACATCGCAAAGAAACAGTGGGACAACGCCACTGTATACAATATTACAGTTGTATGTGATTCCGTTCTGAAAAAGAAGAAAGAGCTCGAGAAGTTGGTAAAGGATTGCGGCATTAAGTCTGCATGCATTACTAACTCTACAGCATTCTTTAAGGATGTACCAGCAAGCGTAGTAGCAAAACTGCGTGATCTTGTAGGTAATGCTACATTCTATCAGTATTGTTCTGATAGCAAGTCTCCATTCGAGGAGGCTGGCATAGATATGTCAGGCAATCACAACAAGCATAAGAAGGGAGGTGATCTTCATACTATCAAGTGCTCAAAGAACGCCAGTGTTAACTTCTACAATCTCCGTAGAGCCAAAAAGAAGGCTAAGGAGACTCTTGAGAAGAACACTTATAATTTCCGTCACGGCTCTAAGGCCGAAGGACGTAAGCTTCGTCGTGGGCTCAAAGTTAAGGCTAAAGCTGTAAACAAGAAGCCTACACAGGTTAAAGAAATTAAACAAAAGTCAGTTAAACAAGCAGCTTAATCATAGGAGGCAACGTTATGAATACCCAGAATAATCAATATTTGGACAATTATGTTGAAAAATATCGTGACATCAAAGAGAAGTGGCTTAAAGACTTTAGTAAGTCTCATGGGACTACTTCTAAGTTCTGTAAAGAACACAATATCCATGGTCTTTCCCGGAAGAAACCTTGGTTTATACTGCTCAAGCGTGATTCGATCAAAATTGAATCTCGCAGAAAGGTTACGAAGCTTAACCATACCGAGCTCATGGAAGGGTATGTTCAACACAAGTTGCAGAAATGGGAGCGAAAGCACCCATGCCCGGTTAAGAAAGACGACTTGTTCTACGCGCAGCAGTTCCCAGTTTGGGAAGCAGAAAAGAATGCTGCAGAAGAACATATTAGAGACTTAGTTGTCGCTAAATATGACAAATTACAACTTGTTGGTAGATTCTCTTCTACTGACGAGTTGTTCCACGAGCAAGAAATTGCTCAGATAAAAGATAATGGCGAAACTGCTAAGTATGGAGGTGTAAACAAACTTCCAGAACACAGTAAAGTCATGAAGATGGCTCGTAAGGAGACAAATAAGGTAAAGGCAAAACGCAGTAATCTTGTTTGTACAAACCTTAAAGACCATCGCAAGAAGACAGGACGTATCTTGCTGCCAAACGCAAATAAAATGCGAATGGCAGCTTAAGGCGTAACTTCTTCAAAACCGACCAGGACACCACTGGTCACCCTAGTGTGCTCCGAAAGGATATGACTGCGAGGTGCAAACCCTCACTAGGGAACTATGATAGTAAAGGAAAGACCAGTAGTTCTATATGACATAGAAGTTTTTCCAAACTGTTTTCATTGTACTTGTAAAGATTCAGAGAGTCATAAACTATATAAATTCGAGATATCCTGTCGTAAAAATCAACTAGAAGAACTAGTTGACTTCTTCTACACCAACAGAACTGATCATATAATGTGCGGCTACAACAATAAGCATTATGATGACATAATCATAAGTTACATTATACATTTCTGCAGTAGAATGAAGCGACTAGGATACTCGAGAATTTGTAGTTCTCTCTACTATCTTAGTAAAGAAATAATAAGTTCGGAAAAAACAGGAAATATTGATAAGATTAAAGCGTATAAGTATTCAAACTACTTCTATTCATTTGATCTTATGTTGATGCTCTATAGCGCCAAACAGCAGAAAAGCTTAAAAGAAATAGAAATACTCTTACATATGCCAAATGTACAAGAGTATGAAGGAAGCTTTGATCTGCAGATCCAGGAATGTGATATTGACGCTATGATAGAGTATAATGTGAACGACGTAGAAGCTACTGAGACCTTGCTTAACAAAGTAAAAGAAGATGTAGAACTACGTCTTGAAGTGGAAAAAGAATGGGGGTTTGATGCACTGTCGATGAGTGGTGTACGATTTGGAGAAGAAGTACTCTTGCGCAAAACTCTAGATATTGCCAAAACTACAAAAGATGAATTGAAAACACGTACTCGAAAAGTCGGGAACATTCGTCTAGGTGACATTATACTCCCATTTATACAATATTCTAATCCAAAGTTGAAAGAAGTCTTATTGGATGTAAAGAATGCTACTTGCAATGCAAGTAAGTCTGATAAGAAACAAGAAAACTATGAGAAGAAGTTTGTTCTCTCAAACATTTGCTACTCTATAGGTGAAGGTGGTATACACACCATCAATGAACCTAGAGTCTACAAACCTACAGATGAACAGTTTATAGGACACTCCGACGTTACGTCTATGTATCCTTCGCTAGCCATTATAAACCATTGGCTCCCAGTTCACTTAGGAGAAGATTTTTGGAATGTGTACAGTGCTTTATACAAGGAGCGCTTGACTGCCAAACGTAATGGAGAGTTATTAAAGTCTAAGGCATTTAAACAGGCTCTTAATGCTCTTACAGGAAAGATGCAACAAGAAAGTAGCTGGGCTTATGATCCACTTAACGTATATAAGATACGTATAAATGGGCAACTTATACTACTTATGTTGGTGGACAGGCTTCTGGCATTGAATTGTAAGATTGTACAAGTCAATACAGATGGTGTCGTCTACATTGCCGACAAATCCGCCCGCTTCGCAATAACCGATGCAATTAAGGAGGTTGAGCAATTAACCCAGTTGACATTCGAATCCGATGATTACGAGTCGTTTTATCAGTACGACGTGAACAATTACTTTGGTGTTCGCAAAGGGTATTCCCAATCTGGAGATCCGAGACTGATAGAAAAGAAAGGCAGGTTTATCACAGAAATTGGTCTTAACAACAGCATGACACCAGTTGTTATCTCCAAAGCTGTGATAAACTATTTTTTGAACAATGAACCGATAGACAAGTTTATTAAGAAGGATAGAGATATCCGTGATTTCTTAATGTCACAAAGCGTAAACAAGGAATCAAAAGTTGAATATGGCGGAAAACAGATTCAACGTATTAATAGATACTACGCGTCAAGTAGTGGCTATTATCTTATACGAGTTAAGGACAAAATGTACGAAAGTCGTTCTGAAACAAGAATAACAGAATACGGAGTCCGACTTCTTAATAAGATAGATGCCACGCCAATAGAAAAACGTCACCTGGATTACCAATACTACATTAGCAAAGCAAAAAAGATAGCTAGTGAGTTTGTTAACCGCCAGTTGACAATCTTCGATGATTAATCGTTTATCAACGTATATAAGATGATTATTGAACTAAACACAAAACTCCTGGACATTCCAGGACTGAATTCAAATCAATTAATATTCCTAAGTTTGGTATTGGATAAGAATCAAAAAACTTATAATCAAGACGTCCGCAAAATTGTCAGCCTAGTTAGCGACGAAGAAATATCAAACTTAATTTCTCAGGGACTTATTACCTCGATCGAGAGAGGTAAGTCAATTACATATCATGCAACAGATGCGCTTAACAATATAGTTCGCCCAAAAAAGGACTATTTCGATCTGTTTTATGAGATGTACCCAATATACGTTCTACGACCAGATGGTACTAAAAACTATCTGAGAGCCAACGTTAATAAATGTAGACATTTATTTAATGTTTATGTAGGTCAAAGCGAAGCTATGGCTCAGCATCTTATTCAGTGTCTTGACTTCGAAATGAAGAAAAAGACTAACGAGGGTAAACTAAGTTATATGAAGACGATGTGGAGATGGCTCGTAGACCATCAGTGGGAAGAATCTGAGGAAGAAATGCAAGACAACTCTAAAATTGAGGAATCGACTTATGGAACAGAACTTATCTAACTTTATAAGACCAATGTCAGTTGTAGCCCAAGAGGCTATAAACTATATATCTGGTCGAAGAGAACACTCTATAACTTCTCTTAAGACTAGATGGGCTAAGTTTAATAAGCAGTGTATGGGAGGTATTGAACCTAATACCGTTTATACCATAGCTGGTATTTCAGGAAGTGGAAAGAGCTCATTCGCTAATGAGATCTCAACTGATATTATTGATTTGAATCCTGGTGAAGAAATAGTGATTCTGATTTTCTCATTAGAGATGGTTGGATTTAGGCAGGTTGGAAGAACGCTTTCTAGTAAGCTTAGGAAAACGACTTCGACTTTGTATAGTTCGGAAACGGACCTGGATGACGATACCTTCAGAAAAGTCATCTCAGTATCTAATCAACTAAAGGAGTATCCTATATGGTTTGTAGATAATCCTACAACTCCCAAGGAAGCAGAAGACATTATTAAGTATTTCTATAATACATATATAAAGGGTACCGATAAGCATTTTGTGATAATGTACGACCATGCTCTATTGACGAAGCCGATAGGCAGCGTTATAGAAACCATGCAAGAACTCGAAAGAGTTTTCATAAGTGCTAAAAAGTATCCTATGACATCAGTGTTACAACTAGCACAGATGAATAGAAATATTGAATCACCAGAAAGAATAAACAATCCTTTGTCGCATTATCCTATGAGAAGCGACATTTCATCTGCTGATGCTTTATTTCAAGCTAGCGATTATGTTATAGTTATTCATAGACCTGAAATTCTTGGAATACAAGAATACGGCCCGAGCCATTTACCTACTCAGAACAAGGTGTATTTACACATCTTGAAGAATCGAGACGCAGGAAAGCCCTGCATACTTGAATTCCAGAATGACTTAGCATATAACAACTTGATAGAAAGTTAAGCAATTAAAATTTAGGCTGAATTATGACAACATACGATATTAAGTTTACTGACAACAACATTAAGAACACTAACAATGGTAACATTTATTCTCAGATTCTCGATGATATTATTCTTTCTACTGTAAAGAAGAACAACTCTTATTTGTTTAGCACAAAGAAGGAGGACGACGATCTGATTGATGCTATGTTCGACGAGTTGGATCATACTTATATCTACAAGCCTCTGAAGGGCGACACTTTGTTCGCAAAGGCTTGTAACATCCTTGCTAACTATGGCAAGAAGAAGAGTATTATGAAGGGTATTAAGCTCGGTAAGATTTACCGTCTTGAGAATGGCCTCCCTATCATTTTCTATAATGATGAGATTCAGATTGGTACCGACATTTATAGTTACTCTGATTTTAGTGATTACAACTTCATCTCTTCACTTAGTCCAGAGATTAAGAAGACAATCATTAGTATTAACATTAAGCTTTAATTAAAACTTTTAGTATCATTGTATCATGAGTTTAACATTACCTACTAGTAAAATTCCTGCAGTTTCTGAAAATCCTAGATATCTTATACTCTATGGTCTTCCAAAGGCTGGTAAGACATCTTGTCTTGCACAGCTGGATAATAACCTTATCATAGACCTTGAGGGAGGCTCTGTCTTCGTTGATGCGATGGCCATCCAGTGTCGTACGATCAATGATTTAGGAGAAGCAGCAAGTGCCATTCGTGCCAAGAATAAAGAAGTAGGTCATAATTTCTATAAGCATATCACTATTGACAATGCTACACGACTTGAGGATATTTGTATGAGCTATGCTTGTACACTCTATCGCCAAACTCCAATGGGTAAGAAATGGGACGGCACAGACGTAACAACTTTACCTAATGGTGCCGGCTATAAGTATCTTAGAGATGCAGTAAAGAAGGTAGTTGATATGTTCCGAGATTTGTGTGACGAATTTATTCTTGTAGGTCACGTTAAAGATACCGTAACCGAAAAGGACGGTGTCGAAGTTTCTGCAAAAGAGCTCGACTTAGTTGGTAAGCTGAGTAAGATTGTGTGTGGATTAGCCGATGCGGTAGGTTATGTATATCGCAAGGGGAACGAAACACATATATCCTTTAAGGGTGGTACATCTGATACCATCATGGAGGCTCGTGCAAGACACATAGCCGGAAAGGATATTGTCATTGCAGAAGGTAATGAAGATGGGACACTTACAACACATTGGGATAGAATATTTAAGTAAATTGATGTATCGATTTATTCGAGCAACAGCATACTATGCTGAGAATAAACTTGATATGTTAGCATTACGTATATTAAAATAATAGAGATTATGTTTAGTACAAAGACAGCCACAACAAGCAACGAAGAATTTAGTAATAGTAGTTATATGCCAGTAGGCATCAACCAGAATGTCACTCTTAAAGAGGTAAACTGCAACAAGTCTCCTCAGGGTCTCGATTTCCTCGAGATCGTATTTGAGAATGAGGATGGTCAGACAGCTACTATGACAGAGTGGAAGAACACAAAGGGAATGTATATTAAGACAGACGAAGACTTGCAGAAGCGTGATAACGCTCAGTTTGGACGAGTTTGTCAGATTCTTGATTGTTTCTACCCACAGAGACCAGATGCAGAGCTTTCTACATTCAAGGAGATGATTGACTGG
This sequence comes from Segatella copri, assembly GCA_021628325.1. GTDB lineage: Bacteria > Bacteroidota > Bacteroidia > Bacteroidales > Bacteroidaceae > Prevotella > Prevotella copri_R. The sequence goes on from JAJXAL010000002.1 coordinate 17,954, forward strand.
ACAAAGCAGATGCTTGATCCTATGATTGCTACTAAGAAAAAGCTCCGTTTGAAGGTTATTTACGACAAGAAGGGCTATACTCAAGTAAGTAAGCTCGGAATCTTCGTTGAAGACATGTCTAATACAGATTCGCAGATTAAGCTCTTTAAGAACGATCTTATGGAGCGACCAGTTGTTGCCGATAAGGAGAACAACGATCCGCTTAACGTACCACCAACCGTTACTCCGGAAACTGCGGATGCAGCAGGCGCATCTGATCTCCCCTTTTAAGGGGTTTACACCTGAAGAAATAGAAATACTACTTGATTGTATGAAATCCGGTAAATGGTTTTTATACCGTTTACATAGCAGGAGTGTCAAACTATACAGCAAGTGGATACGCCCCAGGGAGGTAATACTGCCATGAAAGGGCGTTGGTGGAGCTAGGTAATTCAGTTACCCTTTGGAGGTGAAATGCCTCCAATAAGGCTCGCAGGGTGTCGTGAGACACAAGCATGGACATATGCGAAAACTATCAAAATCGAGGTTTTTATCATGTTTTTGTTATATAGACAAATAGTCCAGTAGGGTTCGAATCCCTACAGAGCCACAACATTTCTGATGATAAGAAGAGTTACAGCTTGTGAAAGTAATAGCTCTGTCCGCCTGTGAAGGCCGATATTATCTATGATGCTCAGCTTACCTGACATCAGATTTCATACGCGTGTACGCTACGTAAGTGCGGGTTTGAATAACCTAAAGTCCGAGCTTAGCATCTCCGTAAACTGCTATACGTCCGTCAACGTAGACCTGAGCATGTCGTTAAACTGCTCATTTTTAGGGAAGTTAGTCTAATGGTAAAACAAGGGCATTGATAGATTGGAATGTGTGCAAGCTTAAAAGAAACACTACCCTGCTTATCGGTTCGAATCCGATACTTTCCACTAACTTATAAGTTATGTATAGTACTAGAACAGCAATTACTATGTCCTTGAGAGACATCTTGGACAAAGTAAATGATTTAGACATCTATACGTATTGTTTAGGACAGTTTAAAGTTGGAAAACTTATGAATAGTCCTTTAAGGTCTGGAGACAAAAACCCTTCATTTGGAATATTTCATTCCAAAACAGGAGGATTGTTATGGAAGGATCTTGGAACTGGAGAATGCGGAAACTCTCTGAAGTTCCTAAAAGAATATAAAGGTATAACGACTAGAGAAGAGCTTGAACGAGAATTATTGAGAATCGTACGCAGAATAAATCCTAATACAACTGTAAGGACAAATACGTATAATGCTCCGAAAGGAGACACCGATATCGGGATAGTTCGACAGCCGTTTACTAATGTAGACAAACAGTACTGGAAACAGTTCGGAATACATATTGATACCCTAAAAAAGTTCAATGTGTTTAGCATTAAATACTTTCTTTGTAATAGTATCGTCCGAAGTATCTACAAAGAGAATAGTCCTATGTATGCATATAAAGTGTATGATAAGTTTAAGATTTATCGTCCACTTGCTTCCAAGTTTACTAAATGGCGTACCAATCTGACGAATCGGCACGTACAGGGATTATCCGAATTGCCTAAGGAAGGAGGCGACCTACTCATAATAACAAAATCACTGAAAGATGTGATGTGTTGCTACGAGATGGGTTTTAATGCAATAGCTGCTGCTAGTGAAACTGTGTTTATACCTGAAGATATACTCAGATCTCTACGTTCTAAATGGAAACATATAGTTATACTGTATGATAGAGATCAAACCGGTATGCTTAAGGCTAGACAATATAGTAAACAATACAAAATAGATGCTTTTTTCATTAATAAGAAATTTAAAGCCAAAGATCTATCAGATGCTGTTCGTGACAACGGATTTAGCACCATGAAAGACTGGTTAACAAAAACGTTACAGAAATATGATTGATGTAGTAATAGGATGCCTATTAGGTGTGCTGGGAGGTGCAGTAATGTCTCCTCTATTGCATAAATGGCTTACAAAAAAGCTGACTAAGAAAATTCATCTCGACAAAGGTGGATTTATGCGTATTTATCTTCCAAACAAATTGCAGATGACTATCTGGGATAGTTATAGTGAAGATGGATGTATATGCGCATGTGTCCACCATGGAGGTGAACAAAAAGTAACTGACGGCGAAATTGTCTATTTTAATAGAACTTCTGTATCCAAGATAAGGGGAAAGAATTTTTATTATGATAGGCAAGAAATCTAAAGGTAGAGTACGGAATGCGACAAAAGTCGATAAGTATGGTCTCCATTTTAGGAGTAAGCTCGAATGCTATACTTATGAAGCTTTTATGAAAGCTGGAATACCAGTTAAATATGAGCCAAAGCATTTCGTATTACTGGACAAATTCGAGTATTTAGGTGAAAAAATAAGGCCTCTAACATATCTACCTGACTTCATAGGAAATGGGTTTGTAGTAGAATGTAAAGGCCTTATGGGAGATTCATTCCCTCTTAGATGGAAACTGTTTAAGCATTATCTTAAGCGACATCGAAGTAAAATGAAATGTTATCTCGTACGTAACCATAAACAGGTAGACGAGATGATAGAAGAGATAAAAACCAATATTTGAGTATTATAATATCAGTAAATATGGAAAAGAAATTTTTGAAAGTAGGTAAGAGCATAAACTTTAAGTTTAACACAGAAGGTCTTGAGTGTGATTTGACTCCAGGAATGGTTTATAATATTGATGTAGACCGTTACACTGATGCTATTTCGCTCGAGGAAACTAGTGGCTTATCTTTACCTTCTAAGGTATATTGTACACCTCGTGACGAACGTTTTATAGACAAGGTTATTAATAGCTATAACCTGTCCGAAAGTGGATTTACTGGTGTAATGCTTGCAGGATTGAAGGGTTCTGGTAAGACTGTGATGGCTAAGGTAATTGCCAATAAGAGTGGTCTTCCAATTATAAATATAGACAAACACATACGTCCATATATCCTTCGAAATCTTGTAGAAAAGCTTGGTGACACAAGCGTTTGTTTCTTGTTCGACGAACTTGATAAAGTTCTTGCGGATTATGACGATTCTGTATTGTTACAGGTATTGGATGGCTCCGATACCAAGGGTAAGCATATGATTTTGTTTACATGTAACGATGACCATGAAATATCAGAATACCTGATAGACCGTTGTTCTCGTATCCGCTATTGGCGTGAGTTTGACGAGATGTCTCCATCTCTTATAATGGAGGTATTGAACGACAAACTTAACGACAAGAAAGAAGTTAAGTCTTTAACTGATTTTATCAAGGACAACTTCGAAGTATGTAGTTTTGATAATATAGCATCTTTCGTAAAAGAAGCTAATGATTATCCTACTACGACATTCGAAGAGCTGTTTGAGGATATGAACCTTTCTTCAAAAGGTACAATAAAACCTCACGCTCGTTCTTGTAAAGAGAACAATCATAAGAATGTTAAGAAGAAAGCAGCTTCAGATGATTGCTGTTGTGATTGTTGTTGTGCAGGATGCTAATGATTACACCAGAGTACAAAATACCGGAATACGACATTCCATACTACGAAGATAATACACGCATTAGCAATAGTGCGATAGGCTGGTTCTTGAATAAGGGGCCAGCCTATTTTCGTAGGATGTTAGATGGTAAAGAGAAAGGCTTAGATTTGCCACAGTTACGTAAAGGAACCATGATTCATGAGTTCCTGCTTCAGCCAGATAAATTCTGGGATGATTACGTTCTGTTCGATGGCGACAAGCCTAAAAGTGCGCAAGCACAAAAGTTCTGTGAAAATTTAATAAATACCGTTGAAATAGAGCTAAATAAACAGCTTTTAGAGGCTTATCGCAAGTCTTATAGTATAGTTGGAAAGAGTGAAGATAAAATCCTCTCAGAGGCGCTTAAAATAAGCGTAGAGTATAAGGATTATATCGAAGCTATTAGGTCTAAGAAAATACTTATATCTCAGTATGACTTAGACCAACTTATGAAGATTCAGCATAATGTTGGAGAACATAAGTTAGCAAGACAACTAATACGAAGAGCAGGTGAGCATGGTAATATTCATGTGTACCACGAGTTCCAGATAAACTGGGACTATTGGGTTGTAGATGAACTGAATAACGGAGCTTATGCTTCTATCGCATGTAAATCATTGCTTGATAGTTGTACATTTAACTTCGATACAAAGACATGTACAATTATGGATATCAAGACTACAGCTAAGTTATGGCACTTTGAAGACAGTATGAAAGAATTTGATTACTGTAGACAATTGTGTTTTTATCAGAAAGCAGTATATTGGTATCTATCTAATGTATTAGAATTAAGCAACGGTGAAATCGATAAATGGGAATTTGAATTCTATATCATAGCTATCGATACAACAGGTAGCAATGAAATAAGGGTATTCAGATTATCTGCGTTTCAAGTTACTTCTAGAGACGTAGCAATACATGATTTCATGATCGCGTATTTATGGCATTTGGGAACAAATAGTTGGGACCATAGCTATGATTACTATACTGGAGACGGTAGTGAAACCTTAAACCTATGAGTAAACAATGCAAAGTATTAATTCCTTTGTTAGGAGAAAATATGATGCTTGAAGATATATCAGAAGATGTTGGATTCTATGACGCTTATACAAATAATATTGATAAGCCATACTTAGATTCCCACATCTTTCTTGTGTATAGCAATTTGTGTCATACAGATGAACGATGGTATACTGATAGAAAAATAAAAGGTTTGTCAACATATTATGGATCAGACACCATATATATTAAAAACAAACCTTTTACTGTATATATACTAAAAGTAATTCCAAAAAAATATTTGGATATTATGGATGGTATTGTAAATCTTACAACAAAAGAACGTGACAAAATAAATAAATTCTGGTGTTGTACAGATAATTATATTAATCGTTTCATATGTGACAAATATAATAAAATAAGTTGCGAAGAGAGTAATCTTCCTCTTAACGATAATTACGTCACACTAGACGACGTATACTTTGAGAACGAAAAAAGCTCAGGCCTCTTAATTGAGACTTGAGCTTTTGTTTTTTTTTGTTTTCTTTAAAACGTTACGACATCAATTATACGATTATTCGTCAAATCTGTCAGAAGGATCATAGGAAGAACCTCCGCCAAAAGACGGTTCGTAATCTTCATTAAGCCAAGGATTTGAATTAGATTTAGACGATTTCTTATCTCCTCCGCTAAAAGCTTTGTTTATTTTATACAGAGTTGAATTAGGAGCAACGCTTTGACTATAAAATTTATACTTACCTTTTAATCCAGATATAGTAAAGTTTTCGTAAAGATTGCTTCCAGGTATTCCAAATAAAGGAGACAATTTAATAAGATCCTTCTCCAATTTTGTTCGACCAGCATAAGACGAATTCTTGCCAAGAACATCTTCGTAGTAAGAAGCGTCATCTTCATCAGATATAGTAGTTAATCCCAAATATAATAACTATCCTACAACATTACCAAAGTATGCATATCTCTGCAAATACGCGTACACCGTAGTAGGAGATGTAAACAAGTCTAATACGGTGTTTGGAACCCATGCTGTAGAAGATTCAGTCAATAATCCCTAATTCAATAAAGCTATCGCATATATTGCATACTGTACAATATCATCATCGTCATCATCTAAGTCCTATATCATCTGTGCAGTAAATACAGACAATATACCCATAGCCGCAATAAAGCCTATTTCTAATGCAGACTTTAATAACATCTTCTTTTCGTTATAAGTTTTACTTCTTCTACCTTTGTCGTTTTTAATAGCATCAAAATCAAATGTAATGAGATGCTTTGCTAACTGAAGCGCATTATTTATTGTCTTTCGCAAGGCTGTTATAGTAGCTCTTACTTGACCCCTATCAACTGTAGCTGTGTTGAAATTAAACTAGCCATCATATCTCTCATAGTACTCTCTAGCTCTCTCGAACTCTTCCTCAGACATTTCACCATTGTTTCTTTTATATTTTATAGCATTAAAAGAAGTAGGGTTATATTTATCTGACTTATATTCAGAGAAGTCGCTACCGGCTTTAAATCTATCAAATCCAAGAGTAGGAATGTATCCACGCATTACCATTATCCATCTTGCAAATGGATCAGTATACGCTACAGAGTGTCTTCCATTTTCAGGCATCATACCATTTGCTACGTCTGATCTTTCTTTTATAGTGTTAGACACTATATCTTCAAGACGTTTGCTAACTTTGTCTTTAAATTCATCACGAATTACGAAATTGCTATTTTCTTCAATATAAGCATCATGCAAAGTTATTTTTGCATTTTCGTAGTTTTTTATACCAGCCTAATCACCAAGTCCAGCTTTGTAGTACAAATCCATAGCTTCTTCCTAGTTTACAAATCTATCCTCCCATCCAGTAACTTTATATTCTGCATTATACAGGATTTTTGATTTGTCTACTTTTTCTACTATTGGAACATGTACTAGTCTAAAATGATGATATACAGAAGCACATATCATACCAGTAACCATAAAATCTGTTACAGTATAACCACCCATTAATAAATTATCTCTAAGAAACTTCGTAGCCCAAGTATTTTGTGTATGACTAAATGATTCGTCTATACTCTTTGTACAGCCATTATACTGCATTGCTGCTGCCAACCAACCATGAACATTTGGTTTTCCAACACTCGCAACAATAGTACCAAGAGATCTAGCTATGTAGCTATGAGCGTAAGCCATATCTTTAGCTGTTATGTATTTACCGGTAAGAGCTTCAATTCCAACTGTTTTACTAGCATCAAGGAATCCCTTCATAATAGTAAAGTAGTTGTGAGACAAAAGTGTTCTAGATGTATTCTTTCTAATAGTGTCTGCAGATTTTATTAACCTCTGTGCAGATTTAGACATTTTCTTATTAGAGTTTTCATTTAATTTTGTATGTTTGTCATACATATATGTATCTATCATTTCTCTAATAACTTTTGCAGTATCTGTAGTTGTGCCGTTATTTACAGAATCGTGAATCAATTCCAAATCCGGTGTCAACTATGATACAAGCCTAAAGTTTTCTGCCATCATCCAGTAAGACATTACAGATCCTATGATATCTGTAGAAATATGTTCTGGATCATCAAGTGTCTTTACATACCTAATAGGAATAACACCAACCTTTGTTCCGTCTGGTCTCATTGCTAAGTCGTCAGACATAGACATATCGAATTCTGTATCAGTTTCGTTTATCTAAGAAAATTGTCCTGCAGCGTATCCTATTGACTTTGCTATACCAAGAGGTCCAAATCCTCTACCCCACATCATTTCTACAGAACTTCCATGTATTTGTGGCATTCTATATGATTTAGCTGATACTTTGCCTGCTATTTTTTCATTAGAACCCCACATCAATTTCTTAATAATGTAGTTATTCAAGAAATCTTTTTCCTCTTCTGTAAGCTTATTATACTGCTTATTTTCGTATGAGAACGCCTTACCATTATATACGCCATTCTTTTTAGGCTACATTGTTTCATTTGAAGTCTTATCGTACTCTTCATCAGCTAACTCTGAAGTCTCATCTAATTCAGAATAAGCGTTTCCAGGAACTCTTTTTAAAACCTTTATTTTCTTACCATTTGGCAATGTTAATTCATCCTCGCTATTTTCATCAACTTTTGGAACCATTCTAAAGAAGCAGCTTAATACTCTGGATTCTCCAGTTTTTCTATCTGTGTACCACAGTAAATCAGTAATCTACTACTGACTCCAACCTTCGTTTTTAAGCTTGTTTTCCCACCAATCGTACATAGTAGTTTCTGTTCCACGAACCTTAATTTCATCCATTGCTGCTATATCATTAAAATCGCAAGATGGTTCTTCCTTTGACTTTTCTAACTTATCAAGATACTTTCTTTCTGCAGGAGTTAGTGTTCCACTCTCTTCTTTAGACTTTAATGTTTCATAATTATTTTCTATTATAAGCTTTCTTCTAGATATCTACTCATCAAGATACTGTATCTATTTTAAGTCTTCAATAGTCAAATTCTGTAAGTCTGGAGAAGCTAATGCATCATTGACATCTTTTGCAGGTATAAGTAATTTCCTCCTCCTCTCCTACAGTATAGCCAGTCTCTTATCCTATTCACCAGAATGACATTCATTCAAAAGGTTCTAGAAATCTTCTGTATACTACAATTTGCTATTATAATATACGTAGCTTTTTATACGTTTTTGTATCTTTAACTTTTCTGAAGAAGAGCTTGCATTCTATAACTAATCTTGTAGCTTTTTTAATCCAGCATTGTATTTTTCTACATTAGGTTTATATTTTATCTTTCCATTAATATAATTGTACCACGCATGAATTTCTTCAGCCATACGTAAAGCGTCGCCTGTCTTAGGAACTATTTTAACTTCGCCAGAAGACACCTCTATTCTATCATAAAAATTAGACAGTTGCTGTTTTTCCCTCTAAAGCCTTTCAAGTAAATCTCTATCAGATTTTCCTAATCTGTAAGACATAAAATATCCATCTTCATCATACTATTTAGACAACAGGACATTTATTTGTCTTTGTATTGCGCCCATTGTCCTCATTGTGTCATCTGATAAAAACTCTCTCTTCTTTTTATAATATTCAGCCTTATATCTTCTGTGTGCATGTTCTCCAACCCAGTCTTCAATACTGTTTAAGAAATCTCTTTTTGTTTTTGCATCAACGTTAGACAAATCAACTCTACCTGTTTTTGAATCTGGATTCAATCCGAGCTTTTTTGCAAGATTGATAACGAATTGCTTTTTCTCTTTATAGTACTAACCATAGTTTATTGGTCTTACCCAATAACCGGTAGTTTTTCCATCAGAATCAGTCTCACAAAATCTAGCCTAATAATTAGAAACAGAATGACCAGCTAACTTATTCATTTTGCTGACAAATTCATGACCAACAGTAAGAGCGTTTCTTCTTTTCTCATTCTTAACTGATTGAATCATATTATCAACAATTCTAATTAACTAAGACTCTGAGCTGGAAGCTATACCAACATACTTTTCAAATGCATTTAATGAGCCATTGTCTATTTCATTGTATAACCAATGCATAACATTCTGGTAAAATACATCTTTATCTCCAATTGTTACATTGTCCTACACGAAATCGTACAATCGTTTTCCTAAATATTCTTTTATCTAAGTATTCAATTCTTCATGTATAGAATCCAAATCTCTTTTTGCTTCTTGAAAAGCCTTATGCAAAGTGCTATCGTTTTTAAATTCAGCTATACCACTATTGCCATATTTTCCTAAAGACTAGAATATTCCGTACTATTTATTGTTAAATATGTATTCATAATATCCAACAACGTTTGTAAGTGCGTCAAATAGCTATTTTGCTGTCATCTATTCTACACCTGCCCTGTTATCTGATAAATGCCTTCCAAGTACATTTAATTCTCGTCTAGCCTGGTCTAGAATCCATTCTACATTAGATGTTATTTTCTCTTGCTACTCATCTGTGCTTCTTGTTACACGTTCTCCAAAGAAGCCTAAATCAATATCTTCTTGATATTCTTTTATTTTAGCTCTAAGAGTCTGTATCTTTATAGTATCTTTTGCTTTTTGAGCACGCTCTGCCGAATATCTGCGCTTAACGGCTGTTGATATAGTCTCGTATACCTTTAAGTCATTAGCATTTGGTATGTCGCCCTACTAAAACATATCGCCATTATACTTATCATAGAAAGCCATTGACTTATAGTCCTATTCTAACTATTTATTCAAGTAAAAGTTAGCTGCTATAGAGTCAAGTATATCATTCTTCTTAGATTCGGTCATTTTGCCTAAAATAAGGCGATTTAAGAGGTTTTTAAAGCTGTTCCAGAACTATTGTACTATAGAACGTTTTTGTGGCTCTGTGGAGAAATTTTCAGCCATTGTACGTGATGTTATTTCCTCCACCAACCTTTCCTCAAGCTATCTGGAATTGAGCTTCTTGTCGTCAAATATAGATAAGGCTTTCTATACTTCCTTGCTCTCCCAGAATGTTCTTACATAGTAGTGAGCCAATTCGTGATTCATAGTTGTTGGATCAGCGTTTATAAGAGAGATGTACAAAGTATGCTCTGCTTCTCTATACATTCCACGTTTATCGCCGAGACTATTTACGAACTTAACAAGAATCTGTTTATCCGAGTCTTTGCTATCAGTTGAATATTCTATAGAGCCATCATCTTTTACCACCTATTTTAAACCATAATGCTAAGATAAAACTTGTTGTCTTTTCTACATTATTTGGTTTACTCTACTATTTATAAAATTAGCTCTATTAATATTTTTCCTTTTAAAGAAATGTATCAAAGGCTCTCCAGGATTAATAGTAGTTTTCTAATCTTCTATTTGCAAAGAGTTCTATATAGCGGCATCAATAGCTTCACCTTCATCCCAAGATAAAGATTCTTTCATCTAATCTAATTTTGATTCAATACCAAATGTAGACATCATTATAGACTTCTAAGAATCTTTCTATTGCTGTTTGTTGTAGAATTTTTCTACAAATTGAACTTCTGGTTCTCCGTTTTCGTCTGTATTTTCTACAGCCTAATTATACCAGTCTCCAAATTTTTCTGTAAACTACGGGGTGAATATGTAAGTTTTCATTCTTATAGCTTCATCTTCTCCGTATTTTTCTTTGAGCTAATCGAATAATTTAGAATGCTTACCTTCTTTAGTATCAGTAAGATTGTACCCATTATTCATACATAAAGCATAGTGGGCGGCTTTATCTCCGCCCAATATACCTGATAATTGTTTTAGCTCGTTCTAATATTTACTTCTTATTATACAAACCATAACTAATACATTTTATTAGCATCCTAATTCGTCATCTAGCTATGCTAATGTTTTACCTTTAGTGTCCTTTTTATTTAATTGGGAATCTTTAAAATTAAACAAATCTTCAAGCAATGATCCCTTATCGTCACCTTCTCCATAGTTATACATATCAGGAACACTTGAACTCCATTCACGCTCTCCTTGATCGTCAGATATTCTATAATATTCACTTCCTAAAGGAGGAAGAATCTTACCGTTCTCTGTACCAATTAATATTCTGTCAATATTTTCAACATCGCTAACTCTTGATATAGTAGGCTTACCCTATTCAATCTTAACTTTATTGATCTCTTGATCAAAAGCAGTAGGTTCTATATCTTTCCACGATTTTCCTGCAGCATCTCTACTTTGTATACCAAATACATTGTCTGCTGAATTTGGTGTTCCGAATTCTGTAATGTTATATATTCCGTTTTTATATCCCTTAGGATTTACTTTAACGTAAATTGGGTAACGTATAGCTTCATATTCTCCATTACTATTCTGAATACGTTTCTCTCCAGTAGTGTAATGCATATAGATTGTGTAATCGTGTTGAGATTGCCCTTTCTTCATGTTGTTTCTAGACACCTTTATGAATCTAGGTGGATGCTGATAATCTATAGTTGATTGATATTTTCCATTTCTTACAGTTAAACCGCATGCTATATTAGGGGCGGCGTGATCAAATGGAGATAATATTCCGAACATATTAATAGCTTCTCCAGAATTGTTTGTTAAAACCTTTTTCTAATAACCTTTATAATTAGCGTACATGCTAATCATGTTTTCTGGCTTTGCATGAGGATTATATGTTATTGTATTTTGACCTACAACTCCAATAAGCTAACTAGGACGATACTCTTTTACAAAATCATTATCGAACCAGTTATTTAAAATTATATCATCAACCATATCCTGTATATAAACAGCAGATGGTATTCTTGTATTTAAGTCATTAAGTTTAGTTCTTACGAAATCAACGTATCCAGAACTAAGTCTCCAACTATTTGGAACGTACTTAAAGAACTTAGAGAAACCAGACATATCTCCAGATGAATAGAATGAATATACAACCAAATCTCTAGCAAACTTTCTTACAGTTTCATCTGTATCTTCAAGCAATCTTTCCCAAGCTTCATATACGTAGTTAGAATTCTTACTATCGTCGTCCATTGAATTAAAGAATTTTACAAACTTTGGTTTTTCGTATGTACCCTCTCTTTCTCCAAATGTATTAAGTAATTCTATCTGATCGTGTTCTATTTTATTAGGACCGTCTTCAGTATTTAAAGTTGGAACAAGAACCTTCAAAAGCAGGTTGTTTTTAAGGTAAGAATAATTTGGATCAGATTCAGCCTTAATCTAAAGATCAAGCAATCTATCATAAATCGTATTGTCTCCAGAGAATAAGTCGTGAATATTTATATCGTTTTCATCGCAATAATTGTTAAAGAATTCTGACTTAATACAAGATGTTATCTGTATCATAATCTTGTTAAGAAGGTCAGCCGGAACTGCTCCGTCTTTTCTATTTATGGCTTTAAGTATTTGAGGCAATATGCCATCTTTCATTCTCTTACCTTCTTTATTTCTGGTTCCAAACACAGCCATACAAGAAGAAAGAAGCTGTTGTCCAACTACATCTCTATACAGGTCTGTAGCATACTTTGTTTTTTGTCCTATATACGAACCATCTTTTAAAGCAGATAAACTTGTAGACTCAAACTGCTAGTATGTCTATCCTCCAGGATTATAAGTATCATTATATCCTTTAAGATAAGCATCTTGCTCAGCTATATTTTTACCCTATTTCTTTGTGTCTATTTTAGAATATTTAACAAGATTTGCCAATGCATCGCCAGGCTTCTCAAACCTCTTATTAGCTATAAATACCCACCTTGTAACATCCAGTGGTGATAATTTTATTTCCTTACCATCTCTAGACATTACTGTGAACATCTTCTTAGTTGATGTTGGGTCTATGTATCCCTTTTTGTTAGGATTCTAATTTATAGACATCTCTCTAATTATAGAATTTCTAACTTTGTTCTTAACATCAACTAAATGCTCGTTACCTTCTGCATCAATATAACCTCGTACCCATTTACCATCTTTCTAGAATTCTCCTAAAATCTACCTAATTATATAATCTTGCTCTAAAGCTGTAGGAATATCATCAAAACCTTTCTAAATTTCCTCCATTATACTAGGTATACAATTAGGATTATTATCATCTTCTGGTTCTTCTGAGAAATACTTCTTAAGAACGTCGTTTTCTGCATCCCTACGTCTCTACCAAGGTGTCTTACTGTCATCAGCCATATACGTACTAACAGAATCGTTGTACGCAAAAGCTAAATCCTTCATGATGCCTTGAGTTGTAAAGTAGAATGTATCTTCTCCAAGTCCAACTCTAAGAAGCAGGTTTACAAGATTATATGTATAAGGATTTACATTCAATCTAGTGATATATGGATCCTTAGCAATATCAACATGAGCATTAATCATAGCAGATAGCCAAGACAATATATTCTGCTGATTTCTATCAAGAGTTTTACCAAGCCTATCAAGACCAAGGTCTTTCATAATAGTACCTACCTTTTGTGTAAACTTAACATCATAAAGCATTGTAAGGATCTAGCTGTTATTATTCAACGCAAATGGACCAATACCAGCTTTACCTGTTAAGAACGTATCTTTAGTCTCTACTTGGTTTCTAGGTGTATAGAAATCATATGGCATTACAACTTGTTCTTTATCAAGATTTTGTTCTATATCAGAAAGTACATTAAAACCTAAATATGATGCACCTTTGGCTTTAACAAGAGACGTATCATTATCAATAGATCTATGAAGTATGTTACATGTTCTAGAATCCTTATCGTCTTCGCTTTTCCAATCAAGTAACAACGACATGTATCCATCCATGAGCTTTGCTTGTAAATCCTACTCAGATCCTTCTTCAAAATTAAAATTAACTTTTCTTTTATTATGGTCATCCTTATCCTTATAAGAATTGTAAGGTTTACAACTTAAGAAAAGTTTATCAATATCGAAGTCAGAACCAGTTATCTTTGTAAACTCCTCTGGAAGCACTACCGTATCTCTAACAACCGGCAACACATCGACGCATCTTAAAGCGTGTATAGATGACTGAGCCTGGGTAGGAATACGATAACCAATAATGTTTGCACTAGCTCCATCTTTATGGACCATGTTACCATCTTTGTCAGTATAATCAAAAGCAGAACCAATAACCTTGTTGTCGATAAGCCATTTTCTAGCTTCTGTAAATGACATGTTTCTAAACTTTTTGGTATCTTTATCAAATACCTATAGTCTACATTTCTTGCCAGCAGGTCTGAAGTACATAACCTCTTCGCCATCTTTGTCCTCATAATATTCAACAAAGTAATCCAATGACAGCATACAGTCCATTGAACCTTCTTCATTAATCATCTAAAGACGATTACCATGATTGAGGGTGCCATTAAATATACCAGGAACTTGATTATCTAATAGCTTAGTAGGCATTCCTTCCATGCCCCAAACTGATCTCTGAATAAATGGAGCACCAGGTGTAGCTATATCTATAACTCGTTTATTAATACTAGATGTAAGAATACTTTCTATCCAGTTTGAGTTTGATGTAGCTGCTAAAGGTATCTCCATCTACTCTGTACCTTTTATAGGGTTACCTTCATCGTCGTAGTTTGTGTATACTATATTAAGAGCTCCAACTGAGTTATTGTCCGCATCTCTATCAGTAAGCTGTTTTCTCAAATATTTAGCAAATCTTTCCTCATTAAGCTTTATATTGCCATCATCGTCTTTATCAAAGAATTCTTTCTGAAGTGAGTCGTATCCAAGTTTAGACAAATCATTTATCGCAGACATGATATCATTTCTTAACTATAATCCTGTCTTAGTAGTAAATGAGCCATCATTATTTTTGACTGTATACGTTCTTCCTAGCACGATATTACTAAGAGCAATTTTAGTCATCTGTGTACCCATGTTCTAGAGATCTTTATCTCCTGGATCTGTGTTAAGCTGTTTTCTTAAGAATTGATACTTCTGCTTATAAGTGTTAAACTTGATATTATCACTTGCGAAGTCTATTTTATTCTCAGTTTCCTTACCTCCAAGGCTACCTTGGCTACCAACTTTTACAGCTGAATTTATCATGAGCATATCTATGTTCTACGCCTTCATCTTCTAATAAATATCAGCCATTCTACCAGTAGCAATACAGTCGAATATTGGGAAAAGAGCCATTTTATTATAATAAGGTACAAGTCTTGTTATTGTCTAAGGTTTGGTTTTAGACTTAACATCTTGTCTTCTTAATCCAAAAGCTGTATACTTATAACACCCAATAACAGATGTGAATACTTTCTAATAGTTTTCCGCTATAGATAACATTTCTTTTGGTGTTAAATGCTCCTTTGTTGATGACTTAAGAATCTTGAACGCTCTTTCTATATCCTTGCTCCATTTTCCGTTCATGCGAAGCAAATTCTCACACATATTAGCAGTGATATAAGCTCCACCATCGGCAACATCAATACCATTTTCGTAAGACTTAGTTTCTGCAGCAATTTTTGTTTCAACAATATCCTTTACATCTTCTGGTATATGCTATTTAACCTCGTCTAATGTCATAGCGTCTATCTAATCTGGTGTAAATTGTACCTATCCATCTTGAGCGAGGTTTATAAGAGCAGACTTATACTCTCCTTCGGTCATAAGCTATTTAAGCTTATCGTATTGAGGGGAACTTACTAACTCGTTAGCTACTTCTGCACATGTGTATTCACCGTCCTTTGAATTAATGAAGTCCAATACGTTGTTATCACCAGTAGATATAAGACCACCAAATCGTTTAAATTCATCAACCTATCTATCTACGAGAGACGCACCAGAAAACTACCATTTATAATAAGCTGGATTACCGCTAAAGATTCTTTCTACCTCCTGTAAAGACATAATAGACTTAGCTGTAACATCGGCAGCAAGACACCAAATTGCATCACTATTACCAGTGATAGCGTTGTTTTGTCTTCCTGTCTTTATTGCACTCTTAATATTACCAATGGTAATTGTATCTAGACCCTTATTGATATATTGGCCTAATTTGTTTTGAGATACAAGATGGAGCTTCTTCATGTACTCTATCTCTTTCTAAGTTTGTCTCACGAGAAGCTCATTTATCATATCTCTTTGCTGGTCTCTAGAAATCTTTGTTGGGTCAAAGAATGTTTCCTCAGCTATTTTGAGGGACTTCTCATATCCAGCTTCTTTATCTACAAAAGAAATAAAATTACCATCTTTGTCATAAACACCAGTAAGACTAGAGAAGTATTTACCTTGGTCTTTGTTATCAAAGTTCGCTATAACTTCTTCTGGTTTTAAGTCCATATCTATGGCTTCTTTTATAGCTACATATTCGCACCTAGCATATTCTCTAAACTGATCAAGCACATTATCAGGGAATCTTATACTAATTTGCTCTTTACCATCTACCATTGTAGCAGATATTATTGGAAGGTTCTTTTTTGCAGCACCTTCTTTATAATTAATACCAGGCAATTTAACACCATCTAAGAATACCCACGTCTTTTTATCAGACATTGTAGGGAATACTATATAGCCCTTCTAAAGGATTGTCATTTTAGCAACATAGTCTTCACGCTTTGTTATCTTAAAATAATCTCTACCTCTATCTTGTCCTTGATTAGTTTTGAATCCAATAAGCGTTCTAACGCTAATATTAGGATGGTCTTTTTGAATCATCTATTTTGCTATAATACTTCCAATTCCTACCTTCTAATCTGGAGTAGACTCATCACTTTCTATATAATTGTAAGAGTATTCGATAAGGTTTCTTACGCTCTGATCCATTATGTACCCATCTTTTGATGATCCTTCATGGTATTGTACACCATTAAGATTATCAACCATATCAGAGATGTAATTGTTATCAGATATCTGGTAGTATTTATTATTATTTATAGCTAATACAGACAATTCTTCTTGAGAGTGCTCATAATTATACTTCCATCTAGATAATTCTTTTGTAAGAGTAACGTTGTCCCAAATTCTATCTATATACTGCTGATTGATATTTAATGTAACTCTACCAGATACTGGCTTTGTTAAACTATCGAGTGTAGAATAAAAACTTTCAAACAATCCTGCTTTTTTCTTTTCTCCATCTTTGCTATCAATCCATTCCATAGAACTTTCGAACAATTCTTTCATTGCATTAGCGTCAGACGATCCATACTTCTATTCGAGCATGTAGTCTAATTCACTTAGAGTAAAGTTTATACCAAGCTTTTGCAATTGGTTACAGAAATCCTATTTAATAGCAACAAAGTCTCCTTCGTTACGACAATCTACGATAAGATCTGTTGGATCATTAGAATCTTTCCTTCTCCATACGTTCTTTATTGTGAAAGGTCTATGATCAGGGTCCTCAAGATGTTCAAACAAACCGTAAACTCTAACAGATTTACCATTTATAGTAACTTGTCCTCTTTCGCCCATTGGTGCAGTAAAGAAGTTCTTTATATCATACAACTCTCTTGCATTATGTCCATCTTTTAAAACAGTTTCGCCTTTATCATTCTTATGCAGAATTGACATACCTCCACCGTTTGAGAACATTTGTGACCACTTTTGTTTATGATATATAGAAGAATAATCACTATCAGAACTCTGTATACTTAATGAATACTTTCCGCTCTAAGGATTTCTGTTAGCCTTACAGATCATAAATGTATTTTTATTTGACTTTATGATCATCTTTATCTAAGTAAGAAGAGCTTCTTTATCAGGATCTGTTTTAGCTTGTTCTATAAGAACATCGAGTCTCTTTTTGAATTGTTTAAACATAGGGTTATCATTAGCCCTAGATGATACTTTTTCATACAAATCTTGTATTGTAGAAATATCGTGAAGCTAATTCATTACTCTGTTAAAAGCAATTCCTGCATCCATAAATTTAGGCATACCAAGACCATTCTTCTCTGCAACAAGAACTCTTTGGAATGTTACGTGATTGTTCTCATCAACTTTAAATCTTGTATCCCATCTAAAGTTACTAAATGTAGAGAAGAAGAATTTAACTCTTTGAGACGCCTTACTAAATCTAGAGAATTCGTAAGACGCTTTAGTGTGCTCTCCGATATTACCATTGTCTGCATCTGGATCATCTTCTACATCAACAACATTGTCTTCTTCGGCTATCTTTGTAGCATTTGTAGCTATAGATGATAGCTTTGCAGCAACATCATCCATTACAACATTGTTATATACGTCTTCTTGCAGCAGTTCTTTCATTGCCAGGAACCCAACTGCTTTTTGCTTATATTTAGATTCTCCTAACTTTGACTCAAGCTACTCTACTGTAACCTGTGGTGCAGCTATTGCATTATACAACGCCTGTGCTTGTTTCTTTCTTTTCTCATCAGAGATGGCGTCACCTGTTATATAACCAAGATCAACTTTTATACTTTGTATATCAGATCCTCCCCAATCAAAATTCTGATTATTAAGAACCGCATATACAAGCGTATCTATCAGTTCGTCATACATCTGTTGATTCAGAACATATTTAAATGATCTACCACCACGCTTAAATAAAGAACTCTCTGCGTTTTTAAATTTAAATGTATTCTTAAACTCTTCCTTTCGTTTATTACTAGCCTTTACATACCTAAATATACCAGAGTTTGCTATCATATAAGCAGTATATAACTTCCATCCCATATTCATATTGCTTACTTGATGAATATAGTCTTTAATGTTATTATACATTTTAATAAGATTAAAACTCCAATGCAATCTAGGTTTGTTTAACATGAAAACTCTAAACCCTTCAGCTAATTCTTCACTAACCTGTTTGTCTGTAAATATTGTATTAGAATGTCTTTTTCTAAATTCTTTATACAACTTATCATGTAATCTCTTCGGAATTAATATCTCAGCAATTCTGTGGAATGCTTCATGATATTCTGTACCCTCGTCTGCAAATTTAGATAATATAATAGAGTCTGCATAGCATCTTCCGACTACTCCAACTCCACCTCTAAGCATGGCTACGAAATCATCTTCTCCTTTACTGTTCTTTGCAAAGTCTAAACGAACGCTTCCTAACAGTCTATGAATTTCTCTAGCAGCCCTTTCGGTATCGTACTCAAAATTTCTATGTCTTTGAGTTCTATTGTTCCATGCTACATAATCTATTTCCTAATTATCATTATTAAACCAATCGTCTACAGCGTCATTATCTTCATTTTCGTCGTCAGCAGCATCTTCTATTTCCTTACTCTCGTCAATAGGCGTTTCACCTTCTGTTGATTCCTTTTCAATTTTTTCAACTTTTACTCCATCAAAACTTATTTTAGAAGATTCAAACCCATTGAAATCTGTAGTAAGTACATTATTTTTTATATACCAAGCTATACCACCAAGACCTTGCTGATCATTAGTCTGTTTAGGATTTTTGAAATCACTAGTTTCGAATTTTATTGAATCACCAAACTATAATACTTCATTAGGATTATCATCAAAGAATTCCTTAAGCTTATACAATTCATCATTTTCTGCAAGATTTTGTTGAGAAAAGTTTGCTCTAGCTGCAATTTTATACTTTTGTATATCTTTGTTAAATTGATTTATTTGTTCGTCGTCAGAAAAGTCGTATGAATAATAATGCTATTTTAGTTGCCTTAATCCTGTTTTTGGATCCTTTTCTTTTATAGATATCATAACCTTGGCAGGATTATCATTATCAATATATACAGACATAAGGTTCTTGCCATGATTTGGTAAGTTTTCACCAAATGGGAAGAACAAACTAAGAATTTGGCCGTATGTCAAACCAGTGTTTTTATCATTCTCATAATAGTAGTCTACCTACTTTACTTTATTGTGAGTTATCTATTTTAGTATACTTGTAATAAGATCTGCATCATTCTATGATATTTGCTTTGTTCTCATTATAATAGGAACTGGGTCCCTTTCTTCAAAACCACTTAATTCATCGTATTGAGGTCTGTATAATACAACAAAATCTCCTTGATGTAACGCCTGGTTAATAGGATAAGATTGTATACTTCTTGTAAGATCACCATACGTATTAGGAGCGAATACTGTAAGTATAGAGCCTTCTGATGTAGAATTTTTCTTAACTATACCAATAGTATTCTACTTACCGTCGAACTTTATCTTATACAAATCTGTTCCCAATGTCTTAGATACCTCTGTATCAAGAATATTCTTTTGCTGCTGAGATCTAAGCGTTTTTGTTTTACCATTCGTTCTATTCACTCGCTCCGGAACAAGCTTATATCCTTTCTGTAATTTATCCTAAAGCTAAGTGATCTGATCGTACAATGTTTTTGCCAAATGCTTACCATCTATAGAGTATGAAGAAACCCATACTCGCATATCCTTAAACGACTTTTTACCAGCTTTTCCATTATATTCTATATCTACAAATACAGTTTTCTTTTTCTCGCCAAGTTTGTCTGTATACTCACCTATCTTATAAGTAAATGTAGAATTTGTAACAAAATCAGATTCTGTAGAAAGTTTAACAAGATCCTCGTTTTCATCTATCTGTTTTTGATCAAGGTTGTTAAACGGATTCATCTTGGCTTTGTTGTATTTCTTTACAACGTTATGTTCGTCTCTAGTGATTCCGAAATCATCCTCTATTGTCTGTACCTTCTAAAATATTTCATTCTATTTTTCAATATCTTCTGGAAGTATGGATAAATCTCCTAACTGCACAGCAATTTCATAAAGTTCCGAAACGCGCTTAGAAAGCTCAGCTTGTTTATCTGGAGCCAAACCTTGAGGATCTCCATTAGAATCATATGATACTATGTCAGATATAGCTTCCCAAGTTCTATCAATATCAGCATATATCTATTGCTTGACATCATAATCCTCCGGATTAGGATTATTTCTTCGTTCTTCTTCCTTTCTTTTCTATTCAACTTTTGCTAATTCTTCAGCTTTTATAGCTTCCTATCTTTCGTATTCTCCAGCATCTTCCAGGATTTGCTTCATTCTATTTATAATATCATTCATCTAAGATGTATGAGCCTATAATTTAGTAAGCATTTCCTGAGTATTATCAAACTCAGTAATAGCGTCTTCGGCATCATTGAATGTTCTCTCAAGATCTTCTCTATAAGACTATGGCAAGTTGTCAATAGCATCTAATTCAGCAGCAATCTTTTTATACGTAGATAGCATTAACTCTCTGGTAGAATTATAAGCCTACTTAAATTCATTTATGTTTATCTCTTTTGTAAATCTATTTTCTACATCATTATTGAAGTCTATTTGTATAGATTTACTCTTAGGTTCATTAGTAACTTTATTTAAAATAAAGCTATCTCCGTCTTTCTTCCACTTAACGCTAAATGGCAGTAGCTCTACAGATTTTATATTAAACTCAAGAGAGTTATCCTACATCATAAGTTTATACATAGTCTACTGCTCTGAATAAAAACCAATCCAACTTGTTCTATATCCTGGATCAATTTTTTCAAGATCGGTTTTACCACCACTTTTGCGAGTAAACGATTTCTTAGACGTTTTAAAATCTATAATATGAATTCCGCCGTCTTGATCAACTGCTATCATATCGGTCTCTCCAGCAATATTGATACGCTTTCCAGTTTTTGAATCAAATCTCGATGTATGCCAAGTGTATGGTTGAGTATACAGAGTCCATCCTAAAGAATTATAATATTCCTGTATTGATTTCAGCTAAGATATTATAGAGTTGAACGTTTCGCCATTCATAAACTACCTTATACTACTAGTCTCTCCATCAAATATTTGTAAATTTGTACCATATGATAACGGCTCTCCTGCAAAGAAAGATCTACACATAAAGTCAATAAGGTTTCCTACGTCACCAGGTGTACCAATTCCTTTATTAACCAATTCGTGAGCAATACCGAATTTTACTTCATCGTCAAAGTAATCTTTAAATTCACCTTGTTTCAGATAATCTATATAACCCTATATATTCTTGGTCTCATCTACGCTATTAACATATTCTGTAAGCTGTTCTAACGTAGTAATCTTGTTGAGATTTTCAATAAAATCTTGTATCTATTTGTTCCTAGAAATAAGATTAGCGTTAGTATCAGATTCTCTGCTGTCAAGTGTACTATGAACACGTCTAGCAAGCTGAAGTTTACCATCTTCATCTATTATAAAATAATGAGAACTTGTAGTCAAATTTCTCTTTACATGCTTGTCGCACCATACTTTGTAGCTATTTAATCTGCCACCAACCTACTTACTTGCCTCAGACTATTCAAATTTTGGCTAAGGTTTAGGAGACTCTGGCTCTGGGGCCTATGGCTCTGTAGCTTCTGGCTGAGGTTGACTCGCATCATCTTTAGGCTACTCTTGGTTATTATTCGTATCATCTTTAGGCTACTGTTCTGTATTACCATCTTTATCCTAGACTGGTGATGGTGTAGGAGTTTCTTCTGTAACAGGTGCAGCTGGTTTTTCTGCATTAGAATCATCTTTATTTTGCTTCTCGTCATTAATTTCGAGTTCTTCTTCAAGTCCAGCTCTTGCAGCGGCTAAAGCATCGATCTGCTCATTTCTTTCGGCCTCTTCAGCTTCTTCTGTATCGTCTATTAGTCTTCTCTAGAAGTCTAACTCAATTTCATCTTGAAGCTTTCTGTCGTCTTCTATTGATCTATCAACGTCTTCGATCTAATCTTTTCTAGACTCATAAAATTTATTAGTCTTATCTAAGATGTCTTTAAACTTTCCAAGGCTATCATATTCAAACAAATCTGGTGATTCTTGCTACTTTTGCCAGAAATGTTTCTTTCTTTTATTTTCTTCATACTCCTATATTTGTTTTTTAAGAGTATCCTCATCTTTAAGATGTGATGTACCAAGAAGATTATCCAACATTTTATCATAGTTTACCTAGTCTACAGTAAACAATGCCATCTGTCTAAATTTATCTTTGAGATCTTCGTACTCCTGGTCTGTAAACCCTGTATGATTCTTGTTGTCAGAAAATGACTCGTTATACTCATCTATTACACTTTGGTTCTCTCCAGCTTCTTTTTCAGCCTAATCTTCAACTTCTCCGATCAATTCTCTTATAACTGCTTTTACAAACCCGATGTCGTTTCTATTGTTAAAGTTCTTCTCAGATCTTTCTATATCATTGTAAAGCTATACAAGAGCCTATCTTTTTGCTTTAAGCAGATCTCTACTAGCCTATACCTTGTCATCCTCCTAATCTTGCTGTCCACGACGAGATTCTGTTACAAGGTTACGATTCTATGCTAAATCTACCCCAATCTGTTGATCCATGCTACCATCATATGTAAAGTCGCTAGAATCAAACTAAGACATAATAACTCGCATTTCCCTCTGCTGCATTAAATCGTTTATAGCATTGACTATTGGGTCTATGTTCTCTTTTTTGTTGTCTTCAGAGAGCTAATCATACATCGCTACACGGGAAACAAATTTTGCAAACTTATCATTTTGTTTCTTATCTTTCCAGCTATCCTTTGTTTCTATTCCTTGTCTCTTGGCAGCATCTTGTATTAGTCTAGAATTAGCTAATCTAGATACTCTTGAATAATACTTCTTTGCGTCCTAAATTAGTTCTGGATCCAAGAATTGCTTAGCTTGCCAAATCTGCTGTGCGAGTTGCACGCCTTCTTCAGACTGCTATTGTTCTTGAGTCATACCAGAATATCTAGTTTGCAGCTGATCTAATTTTTTAGACTGTTCATTAGAGTATTCTATCATCTTATCAAATGCCTCTAATGCTTCAGCTGATCTATTTGGGCCTCTCAATGCACGCTTAGCATACTGAAAACCTGTTCTATACAGATCTCTTGTACTAATTTTATCAAGATAAAGGTTTCTGGCTATTACATTATTAGCGGTAATCTGTCTAGATGTTCTATATGCTGATCCAAATATATTTGTAGCCACATCGTGACCACCGCCGCCAAGTATTACAGAGTTTATATTTTGCATCAACTCCCTGTCTCCGAGTAAATCCAAATTCATATAACTACCAATAGTAGCATACGAAGCTTTTGAACCTACAAGAAAGTCGTTCATTAATCTGTCGACAAATCCTCTATACTCTGGATAATTTTGATAATATCCATTAATAAATTGTTCAGAATGCAACTGCTGTTTACCCTCTTCTACACGTTCAGAAAAATCCCTTAAAGCTAATCTACCAATTAACTCTTTTGAGTTTTGCTTTATTACATCTGCGTTTATTTTGCCTGTCATCTTTAAAATTGATGGAGGCAATGCCTAGCCAAACGTTGTGGCTTTTTCTGCAAGCTAGCCTAATTTGTTTGCCATATACGCCCTGCCTCCAGTTGCTCCAAACAAACCTCCAAGCAAAGCTCCTGTAGCAACTCCTATTGTTGCTCCAAGTTGGCTATCGTCGTCATCGAATTGTGATCCAATTATACCGCCAGCTATCATTCCAGGTGCAAGATTTTTTCCAATAAATTTTCCAGCAGAATATAAACCTGTTTTTGCTGCGGCTGATCCAACAACTCCACCTACAGGTCCTGCTGCGGCCATACCAACTTCAAAACCCTTTTGGGCTCCAACTGTGTTTAATTTAGATATATCTAAGGCATGTTTTATTGCATTGTAATTATCGCTACCAATAGCACTTCTCAATCCAGCTTTAAATTTGGAAGACATCTTTGTAAATTTGCCAAGATTTGCTATCTTACCAAAAGGGATAGCATTTACAGCGATACCTACATATGTATCTCCAGCCGTAGCCATCATATCATCATAGAAGTCGCTATTTATACCTCTGGCAGATTCGTAAGAGACTGATACCAAATCCTTATCTTTTAACTTCCATTGTCCAGATACAAGGAGATCCTATAATTCCTCTTTTTCTTTTCCTGGTGTTAATTTTATTCCATTAGCTTTTGCAAACTCGGCTCCTTCCTTCATAAATTTTCCAGAAAGTCCTTTATTGTTAAGATTTTTCTCTAACAAAGCTTTGTAATCACCAACAATCTGTTCAGAGTTTTCATCGTAACCCTACGACATATCAATAGCTCCTGCTAACAGTGCTGTTCCTGCAGATATCGCCAAGTTGCCAGTAGCAGCTCCAGCGAATCCAAGAATTAATGAAGGTATTGTTTTTTCGTAAGAAGACATTGATGAACCAAGAACTCCCCATGTTCCGTATTTTAGTTTATGCAAACTAAATATTCCTTCATCCTGAGATTTCTGATCCTCGTATTTATATCTGTCAGATATGCCTTTTTCGTACTTTTTTACATCAGCATTATTTTCTTTGTATCCCTTTTGCCAATAAGCCTATCTTTTTGCTATAGAGTTTTTAAATTTTCTAATCATCTATAGTTTTTGCTAAGGAGTTGTATTAGGGTTACCTATTCCTTCTAGATAAAATCTAGTTCCTTCTACATCGTCGGTAATCCATGTACTTTTCTCTCCCATTCCAATAGCTCTTTCTGCTGACTATATAGCTCTGTCTATAGGATGAAATATTTGTTTATCAAAACCCTGGGCCATCCTACCAGAATTAGTAGGTTCATATGACTGCAATATTTTGTAGTTGTTATACAACTTTTCATTTTGCTTTCTAAGCCCATTGTATTCATCAAATATCTATTGGAGCTTCTTTGGATTTATGCTTCCGTTCAATGATACAAGTCCATGTTTTCTTAAATATGGGAGTAATGCTTTTTTATTCTATCCTTTCTGATACAAATCTGCAGCATCCATAATATTAGAATATTCATTTATTTTACTCTAATTATTAAGGTACTACTCAGCATCATTTGCGTAAGAAAGCATTTCGTTTGTCCTAAGTATATTACCAGCAAAGTAATCCCTTTCTGCCATATTTCTATTCTACTGGAATGTATTATATGCGCTTTGGAAATAATTTACATCTCCCATACTTTGAACAAACTTATCTTCTAGTTGTCCTTGTTCTTTTAATCTTTGGTTAGACCATTCTGAAAAAGACTACCTTTTCTCGAATGACCCATCTGGCAAATAAGTACTTACAGCATCATGTTTTGGGTCGTATACCTATACTTGTCCATACATTTGGCTGTCGTTATTTACCATTAATGACTTTACATATCTTGGGTCTGTAAGTTTTGCGTACTCTGATTCTGGATTCTTTTTGAGGACCTTATCAAGCTTGTAGTTTTTAATTACATTCTAATCAAGAGTCACCCATTTCGTATCCGTCGCATTTTCTGAACGCTTCTTACTATCCTAATATCTTTTTACTGGATTAGCAGACTCTTCATTAATAGTAAAAGCTCCCCAACCTTCAGGAACGAGTAATGGTTGGGGTTTTTGATGTGTCTATCTAATCTATTTTCTTTCTTTACTAATGTCCTGTTTTGTAGTATATACAGGAGTTATTTCTGTACTATAGCTTTTTACAATATCTTGTAACTATTTCTAGAATTCTTCATCCGAAGAAACTTTAGGATTATTTACAAACTATTGATAAGCCCTCTATTTTCTATTCATGTTAAATAGTATTAATAATCAAAATCAGATGGATTTTCAACTGTTGTATTAGTGGTTTTGTATCCGTTCTTTTTTGCTATAAAGTGGTCAGCTGATATACCTAACTCATCAACTGATAAATCTGTTCCAGAAACTGGTACATATGATCTAATCGGTGTTCTATTTAAATCCTTATAATCGCTTCCCTTTCCAGTTCCGATATAAACATCGACAGCGTCATAAGTATGAAGTTTTCCATCTCTACCAACTACGCTAACTGTTTCACCATTTACTGTTGGGCGCATTACAACAGAGTAATTAGGATCACCAATAAAGTCTTCTATTCTCGAAGGATTTTTTACATTATTTGGTATTTCAAATCCATCTCCACCATTAAGCTTTATTATTCGACCATTTTTATCAACAATATTTGTACCTTTATGTTTCCATGCAGATCTTCTTCCACTCATAGACCTATAAATATCTTGGGCACTATATAATGTTGTAGAGCCATTTACGGTATAATTAATCTTCTTAGATTTTGAACCAGGTACACCAGTTAATCCGTGTCTTGTTCCAAATACTGCAGGATCATCTCCGGTTCTAGACAAGTGTCTTATTACTGTTGTTGCCGTAACTGGACCTGTTACACCTTTCGATAATGCTCTCTATCTTAATCTTATTAAATATTTAAGCTGCTGCTCTGTCACACTCTAAACCTTTGCTGGATCCAAATTAGAATTAAGCTTTCCAGAGCTATCTCTTAATCCTGCTGCTGTTTCAGCATTTTTTAACTTCTTTGTATAAGAATAGCTGTATCCTCCATCTGCTCCGCCATTTTTAGAACTGCCATTATTATTCGCGCCTTTAGCTGCGGCAATATCACGCTAATTCTTCCTATTAAGCTCATTCTCTCCATGCTGGAACGCTCTCTGTTTAGCAGCTTCTGCAGCCTGGAATCGTTGATCATTAAGATGTATCTGTACCTAGTCTGGACGCTTATCGACCTAAGTATACTCTCTGTTACGATCAATTATATCAGCTTTAAGAGACTCAATATCTCCACCATACATATTAAGATAATATCTACCTAATTCTGATTTTGCCATATCTTTCATGTTGGAGTCAAGGATCTATTTCATCTTTTTATCTGACTTAGAGTAGATCTAATACATACCTCCAGCTTTCTTAGTAGCTTCATCATCATATTCCAGCTACATGTTGTCAAATAAATTGCTAGTCCAGTCTTTTAGACTAGAATACTTAGAAGGAGCTTCTCTTGTCCACATACCATCTGTAGAAGGATCCCATGTTTCAAGAGTCTTGCCACCAAGTGCAAACTTCTCAAAGTCTGGATCATATGTACCATTACGCATGGCTTCTGCTCTATACTTCTAATAAGTCTTCATAGACTCGTTCTAAGCTTTAAGGTTAGCTATTTCAGCGTATGGTCTTTCTCTAATGATCTTAGCTATATAAGCTCTACCTTCAGCAGATCTAAGAGGATCTATACCATTCTAATACAAATAATCAAGCCCTTTGTTAACGGCTCCTTTTGTAATATCGTAGAACTATTTATTTATATTTGCATTAGGTCCATACAATTCTCCAAATTCCTTAGCAAACTCCTTCTATTCTTGTACAGCCTAATTATATTGTTCTCTTGCAGCACTAATGTACTACGACATCATACTGCTATCCAGTAGGTCTATAATAGGGACCGCTACTGGTTCATCATACATTCCTATCATAATTAAATACCTGCATAAAGATTAGTTCTATTCCTCGGCGTATTACCAGTATTGCCTGCTGTATTTCCACCATTTGCTCCACTTGTAGTATTACCACCTATACCGTATATTGTTTTTAAAGCGTCTTTCTTATTGTCTATATCCTACTGGTATAGGTCAAGAATATCGCCATACTGCTTGTTTTTAATGCGCTGTGACAACCATTTTTGACCAATAAGACCGAGATTAGACAAGTGTGTTTCAATTCCTTTAGTCTTAGCTCCATGTGCTCTATTGTATGCCTCCCATCCATACTGGTTAGACTGCTGCAACCTCTGTGCATCACTATCACCAAGTCTAGCAGCCATCTCAGCATAAGCGTTTCTATATGCAGCATTCTTCTCCTGTACATTCATAAGCGCATCTGCAACATTCCTCTAATTGCCTAGAGCTAAAGCTACTCTATTAGCCTATCTTTGACCACCCGTATATCCACCAGAATTAGCAAGCTAGTAAGCAGCCTGTCTATCTTGAGCGTACAGCTTTTCAAGAATAGGATTAGCTGATACTCTATTACCAGCCATAGTTTGTAAAGCTATTGGCGCGTATTTATTTGCAGCGTATATGCTTGGCATTACAGGCTTTTCGTTACGCCAATGATTAAGCATCTATGTTTCGAGCAGCGCTGGGAATGCGTATCCTGCATCGAGCATAAGATTTGACACCTTTCCTTTACCTGATTTAGACCAGCTAGAAATTGTCTACTTTGTTTTATCCCATAAACTTTTTCCGTTATCGAATCTATCTTTACCACAATTATGCTTAATCTAAGCAGCATAATCTTCGATCTAATGCTATTTCTCTTGTCTATCTGTAATATTCTTCATAGCCTACAAAATATGGGCTTTAGCGCGATCCAACTGATTCTTCTAAAGTTCCATTGTCTATTTTGATAAAGAGCTAAGTTCGGATTTCTTTCCAGCTCTTTTCTCAATGTTGTTATACATCTAAAGCTTTGCTGTTAATGGGGCTATTTGATCAGAAAACTTCATACCGTTACTCCAGTCTACATCATTACCAGCTATAACATTATTATCGTTTACACTAACAGAGCTAGGCTAATTATCAACTCCAACCTTTCCTTTGGTTACAAGAGTTCCTGTGCCATTAGTATAATCTATAATGGACTCCCCTTTGCCAACTAAACTATTTACAGGACCACTCTAATATCCATTAGGTGTCCATACTTTATTTCCTTTTAACATATCTTGGTTTTATTAAATCTTTTCCTCGGTTGGCGTATAATACATCATCATACGTGTTACCATTATCTAAATAATATTGCTATGTAAGACCTTCTGTTGCAGCTGATGATTGATTAATCTAATTAATTAAGTTTGCATTCTACTATGCATTAAATATCTTTCTACGCTGTCTTTCCCTAGCTTTCTTGCCTCCAAATAAACCTCCAAACAATCCTACTATGGCTCCTGCGGCACCTCCGATAAGCGAACCTACACCTGGTACTATAGCCGTGCCTATTGCAGCTCCTGCAGAAGCTCCAGAGCCTGTCATAGCCAATGTATTAGTTGTGTTAGAGGCAGATATATCAGCCATAGCCTATCTCTTATTAATATCATTCTAAGCCTAGTAGTTTACTCCAAATGCCTAGTCTGTTCTCTATCCGGACATACCGAACAATCCACTCTAATCTTTTACTGCCGCCTACTGCTAATTGAATCCGCTTATTATTCCAAGAGTTCCATTAACTGCTCCTGTTACAGTACCGGCATTAACGTTGCTAAGTGCGCCTCCTGCTGACTAAATTCCGCCTTCTGCTCCAGCTATAGCTGATCCAGTAGGAGAATTACCGCCAATCATGTTTGTAAGATCATTGGCTTGATACTATTGTCCAAAACCAACTTTTGAATCTATGCCGCCATTGAATTTTGGTATATTATTTATCTTCTTTCTCTACTTTAACTCCATGACTATCTATATTTTGTTATTATATATTGTATTGCCATAGCTGGATTTGGTTTAACATCTTCTATACTGCAAATCATGACCTTGCCTCTAGCTCTATTGCCAAATAATCCATCAGCCCTAGGTATGGCAAATCTATGATTATTTTCCCTAAGTGTTATCTGCTCTTCTAGACTAGATTCTATTTTCTAAGATTCAGTCTACCATATATATTTATGATTTTTTGAGAAGTAGTCATCCTAGTCGTATATTACATCCTGCAACTATAGATTTTCGTATGTAACAATCTCTTGGTTATCAAATACCTTCGTAATAAGTGGCTACTGTGCAACGACATATTTAATATAACTTGAAAGCAGCTACTGATTTGTTGATTTAGGCGATTCGTCTAGATAGTCATACTAATATACACATACAGTATCATTCTTCTTTACAAGATACTCTCCATTAAAGAACTATATAGCTCCATCGAATGGTATTGTTAACGTAGATGTAAACTTGCCAAGCATTTCGTTGTACACTATTTGCATATCATCGCTTAGCACATTAAATATAACCTCATTGTACCTATTATTGTAGAATACTTTAAAGTTGTCGTCTTTCTTATACTTGTTCAATATATTCTATACCTTAGCTTGCTTTGAAAGCTATGTTACACTCTACCCATCAAATAAGCAGATTACATTATTATGGCTATCAAACCAATACATACCACCGGTAGTGCATACTGCGCAGAATTGCTACTTATGCATTCCGTAAGTATTACTATAGTAGTCGTATCTATCAAGTACACCTCCAGTTCCGAGTACTATGTTTTGTCCGGAATTATCTGTAGCAACACTACGATCATTAACACTAAGTACACCAAACGATTGCTCCTAACAAAATGTAAGAACATTCTTAAATGTACATATATCAGTTATAGGACCATACTCCTAATCAACATCTATAAAGTTAGAGCTTCTAAATTTACACCAACTATCAATGATTTCATCATTCTGTTTCAAATCAGAATAATATACTCTTGTGTCTATAGTCTTATTATAGTCTTGTGGATTAAGATCATCGTATACAGCAAGTGGAACACTTGTATTATATACGCTATATACAGAATTATAAACATACTCTGGCTCCTTTTGTACGTAAGCTTCTGTTATCTCACATGGTTCAGCCTGTATAAAAGATGCGTAATTATCTCTCGCATTAGAGCTAAATGTCCATCCATGTTGGAATTTACACCATATATTTGATTCTGTTGGTATAGAATATGTTATCATATGTGTATTAGGGAACTGCAATTTATCTCCGTTCTTATATGCTCCATACACTTTATGCATAGAGGTATACTCGAATGTCTCTACATGGCAATCTCCATCAAATACTGTATTCCATTCGTTTTTAGATTCGAAGTAGTTACCATCTCCGTAATATATATTCGTAAGTCTATTTATGAACGAATATCCACCATAAGGAGTTATTTGCTATCTAAGATTGGTTAGATATGTTCCAAGTAGAGTTGGTCTAATTACTTTTGCAATCATGCCGATATCACCAGGCTCTGTCTAGGATGGATCAGATACTAGGCTATCATAATAATTGCCATTCTTAGGATAATAGTAGGAAGTTGCACCAGCTGTACCTTTTTCTTTATACTAACAACTTAATAGCAAGCATTTTCCACCAGTTCCAAAGCATGCGTTTTTGTCGTCATGCGTACCAGTTCCATCATTTTTAAAACCGCCATTATAATTACCAAATGATGTAAATATGTTTCCGTTAGTATCATTGCAGATTCCGCCTGTAATCATATTTGCAAATAGTGTTCCACCAGCAGAAACTGCATAATTAGGGTAAGCTTTTGATGAAGCTTGCTCATCATTATTTTTATTAAAGTTTCTCTTGAATGCCTAATCCCATTTTATTTGATCAACTAACTAAAAGTCCTATATATAATTTTTCCCCTAAACCGCATTGTCCCACCAATCGCCTGGATAAAAAACTCCATTACTAAATTCGTTTGGCTAAACACTCTATTCGTATAATTTTATATAAGCAAAAGCTTTTTGTATTATAAACTTACCTGATTTTTCCCGCCTTTTATCAGCAGGCTCATCATCTTTATTATATAGCCTATCAAAATTTAAAATGCAATCTTTTATTAATGCATACGAATACGGTCTATCATCTCCTAGTCCGCCAACTGTAGCCACAAAATGTAAAGAATCAATAAAATTAATTCCTTTATTTTTATGTGCCTAAGGATTAATTTTATAGAAATAACTAGGATTAAACGGAGTATCTAAATAACATATTGTATTATCTCCGCTAAAACCATTAAATACAGATAACCCATTTACATAAAGCGTTCCTCTTGGATCTCCATTATCACCTGGTCCAGTAAATAACTCGACAGCACAGTTCGATATACATGGTATTATGAATTTAAAATTTGTCCTTTTGTTATAACCGATTAATGGTCCATAATCATACGACGCCCCATTATTGCCCCATCCAATAAAGTCATACTAGTCGTCCTTAAATTTATAGTCACCCCTGGCTCCAAATAAAAAAGACTGTTTTTGTAAATAATATTTTTTGTCTTTTACAAATTGTTTAAACGATTCTGACTGATAACAAATTTCCTTTGAAACAAATTGCAATAATTTATCATTATCTATGTTTGTCATACATTGGGAATCCTTATCCTTTCCGTCTCCAACAAGCTAATTATGCACATAGTATCCTTCTATAAACTTATTTGTTGTCAAGAACCCTGTTGGGCAAAACATATGATATTTTGTTACCTAGTAATCGTCGCTGTCTCTTTCATACTATCTACTATATGCATTAGATACAGGAGAACTGAGTACGCCCTGTGATATTGTAGCAATATCAGATTCGTGTCTAGCACATCTAACTATCTGATAACCAGTACAGCCTTCTGGTAAGCTTTTTACCTTAAACTGTATTCCAAGATTTCTGATAACTAGTTCGTAACGTTTACCATTAACGATAGTGTTGGATGACATCAACTAGAAACCTTCTTCAGTGACATTTGGTGTTCTTATATCTGCAATCCACTTAACTGGAGATGCTTGGCAATATTTGTCATACAAAACAATTCCGTAACGATAAATCTCGTTTCGTCTAAGTGATTTTATCAACCATGTGTTTTTATTTATTCCTGGATCAAATTCTGCTTTCTCTATTATTGATGGTTTAAAATCTTTATCAATGTAGAAAACATTGTTCTGCTATACGTTTTCTTTTTGAGAATAATTGTATAATGTTCCTATCTTTCTTGTATTATTTTCTTTTACACAAGAATCTTCTACCTAAGAAGAAATAACAAATCTCCATTCTATATTTTTACCAGATC
Source organism: Segatella copri (assembly GCA_021628325.1). Taxonomy (GTDB): domain Bacteria; phylum Bacteroidota; class Bacteroidia; order Bacteroidales; family Bacteroidaceae; genus Prevotella; species Prevotella copri_R. Next base: position 51,470 of record JAJXAL010000002.1, read on the forward strand.
CGCCAACCCATTGATATTTTGAATCGAACACAAAATTAGCAGAATACAATGAAGCTTCTTTATTTATGTTGTTATAAGTACCATCATAACAATCGTGATCAAATGGAGGAACGGCAACAGAGTCGTCTTCTATGTCGTGTTCGTTAGCATCTATTTTAAATGCATTATTACCATTAACATCTGTTACGGTGCTGATTTTTTCGTAATTAAATCTAAACGCTCTTGCGTCCCATTTGTCGAAATTCTTAATAGTTGTCTGTATTGTCTTTGTGTTTGCAGCAAACAGGAATCCGTCTTTAGATGCCAATGAATTAGGTATTATTCTAACGCCTTGTAATGAATTTAATTCCTCTACACTGATATTCTCTATTGGATCATTACCAACATCATTTATAATTAGTTCTGTAGAATCTTTTTCATTAAAGTTCACTTTAGCATCATATATCACAGATGCTATTGGCATCTATCCGTTTTGTGTATACTGTACCCTAAATACTTTAATGTAATCAAGATGCCAATAATTGCGAGGAATTTGTATAGATATCTTTACTCCGCAATTCGATATAGCACCCTGTTTACCACCGCACTCTACATATTTATTATCAAAATTATAATTACCAATTGGTATTTGCTAACATTGTATAGATGCTCCTGTGTGTATTCCGTATCTGTTATATAACTGATAACAATAACTTACAACTCCAAACTCTATTTTTCCTGGCACGTATTCTTCAAACACAGGAGGCTTACAAACTGCTTCTGGATAAGATAAACATTTATCAAGTTCTTTATATATAAAATCGTTGCTTATATTAAAAACCATTATCGGATGTATCGAATCAGCTAAGTATAATTTAATATTGTTTTCGCTCTCGTAATTAAGCTAAATATCGAATGTATCCGGATACTTTTCTCCTTTATCTAACGGCAACAATGGAGCGTCTACAACAAGGCTACTCTTCTATATATCATTGAAGTCCTAATCGTGGACCGTTCCGCCTATTGCATTTTTAAAACTATAGACCTTAAGTTTGTTTTCATTTTCATCAATGCAAACAACTACTCCATAATCTCTTATTGAACCAGTGGCAACAACTTTGTTACCCTCACCAGCAAATGATCCAGCTAGTTTTACACCCTAGACTGGCATTAGCGATCCATGTCTATTATCTCTGCCTTCTCCACCTCTATATGAGGATATTTTTATATTTCTAGCATCAATATACTAGTTTGTAGCAACAACAGAGAGATCATCATCACTATTTAATCCTCCTGCAAAACTATTAATTTGTGGTTCAGTATTAGTATCCATAGCAATAATCGTTAAAGTTTAACTATTTCTTTCCGGTGTTATTAAAGAAGTTCTCATCATCATCCCACTCTGGTATAAGCTTAGTCCACTCGTTCTTAATAGTAAGCATTTCGCTTTCATTTGGCATCATAGCTTCAGCATAAGCCTGGTTTCTATAGAAATTCCACTGCTACTGTATATAGAAGTATGTGTTCTAATTATATCTAGCTTTTCCACCAAGTGATCCTCTAAGGAACTTTGGAAAGCTTAACTTCATCATTACATACCAGTATATAGCTTCCTAATATGAAGCTAAGTCTGGGATAAGTGGGTAACCCCTTTCATCTGTAGCTATTGCCTTATATGACAATTTAACAAAACCCTTGTCTTTATTAAAGACTATCCAACCTGGTTTAATCCAGTATGTAGGAACATCTACCTTATGATCTCTAATAGCATCCATCAACGCAGTACTGCCATTGATCCCAAGGAGCTACGATCTATGTGTAGCCAACATTACTCCGGCAGGCTGTTCTGGATGATAATGGTGCATATGTTTTGTATTAGCTTTAGACTTAAATGAACTTTCATCTTTTAGTGCCTATACCCAATTTGTTCCATTGTTTGAATAGGCTACAGTTGTCAATGATTCTAAGTCTTCTGGTATCGGAATTTGATGTTCGTGTATTTCAAATATTGGAACGCAATCTTCACCAGACTCCTTCTATACATACTATACAGGTGCACCAATTTTTTCAACAGCTTCAAAGATCCATTCTCGTATATCTGTAATACGCATGTTCTTTTCTTGCATGTTTGAATCAGCCATAATTTTAGCTATAACTGATTCACATTTTGTATATTTGTATATCATCTATATTTATATAATCTTGTTTATTAAATATAAGTTGAGCAAGGTGTCTTTTGTTTTCCCTAACCATACATAGCTAGTATTTATATCTATCGGAAAACATCCTTGGTATTTTTGACCAATATAATCTATATTTGTATCCATTTGAGTGCTCGTTCAAATAATAAACCCTTTTGCCTACTTCTTTGGTTGATTTGTAATCTGTAGACAGTGACTAACCAGAGTAGCTCTTTGGCTTATATTTCACTATGCATACAGTACCTAGCCCATAAGGCATTTTAAAGGGCTATGAGCGCTCTAAAATCTCTTCCTTGACAACTTTATTAAATTCGTCTATAATGCGCTTATATCGCGCGTAATTAAGCTCTACATCGTTCTTTTTAATGTAGTCTCTATATATATCAGCTATTGTATAGCTTTTCTTATTCTTCCTTATCTTGAGGACCATTTGGTTTAACGCTTGCTAATGTTGAGTTGTTACTATCATCACTAGGTCTTTTAAGCATAAACGCTAATTCGTTGGTCATGATAGCTCTCTTTATATCTGGTATCATCCATCCAGGTATAGTTATATCATCTTCGCTATCAACTGTTTGTGTAGGATCAAATATTCCTGTAACGTATATATATTTAAGATCTTTTGCGCCATTACCATCGATGTATATATACTAGTCATCAAACCAGCATGCCGGTTCTCTGTACGTATACCTTCTAAAGTTATGATAATGTTTTCTAGATTTACTCATAATCTATATAACACAACCACTAGCATCTGTAACATTAATTATATCATCGCTACTATCCTCCATTGTATGCAACTTGTTTTTCGTTCTTTTTCTTGCACCACAACGACAGCAACAACAAGAGTCTTCTGTTCCAGGAACAGGATCATCTATAAGCTCGAGTGGGCCGATAGTTGATAGCTAACTATCATCTGGATCTTCGTTATCACCTGTCTCAGAGTCTTTGTCATCTTCCTTCTTAGACAAATAAGCTTTATACTACATTATCCAAGATAAGATCTAATCCCTAGACATATCCTCACTCTCACTTATGTTATTATTTCGTACAATAAGAAGTATGTCATCTATCAATGTACGAGCTGAGAATGTTTTCATATCGCTTCTATTATTCTTATACTGTCTTCTTTAAGTATGTCGTTCGTATTATGTATCCTATACTTGTACACATCCTTCTTTTTCCAGTCGAATGTTATTAATCTCTTAAAGAAGTTCTTTTTGTTTTTATATTCTCTATGCTTATAAACGTAGAGGTACTAAGTATTCTATACATCTAGCTTAATATTAACACTATCTTTACCGATTGTATAGTATACTTTAGTTAGGTTGTTATATTGTAAGCTATCCTTATAAACAGAGTCTTTAAGTATAGTTATAATATCACCCCCTACCCCCTTACTTTTATTAACGTTTATAATCTACTTCTAAGTTGCCGCTACCTAAATTTCTTTGCTTTTTAGCTTTTCTGTCTTACGTACAGAATCCAACTACTACACAAGCTTATCGTTATAATCTTTAAGCTTTTTCATATCTAGCCTTAAAACACCAGAAGCCTACTAGGCACCGCTTAAGGCATCCTAATAGGCTTCGATGTTATTATTAGCCATTTTAAGCTCCTCTGAGAGCCTATTAGCTTTGTTGTGGTAGAATATACCAGACGCTACACAAAAGGCTATTAGAAGCCCACAAATGGCATTAAGCAGCGTTTTGTAGTTGTTCTTTATTTTGTTTAATATCTACTACATCACAATTGCTTTCATTATTAGTTAAACACTCTTTTAAATATGTTTTTATCTCACCAAACTTACCCTGTATATAAATAGATACTCCATATATACTAGCCGAATAAACTAATGTTTGGGCTACAAACCCTAGTACTCCTGTGGAGATTTCGCCCTATTGTAAATACTGTACCCAGGTGAGAACCTATCCGCTTAAAAACGCGAGACATGCGGTTGAATACTAAATCTTCTCACGCCATGTTCCTGTTATCTTGTTCATTTAATCTCAATTGTTACCTTTCCTTTGGCGCAAGCATCCTTTATAATTGGATAAAACTTCGCTATGGTAGCTTTTGAGTTAAGGACCATTCCAATCTTTTTGTTTTCACCAAGCAGCAAACATCCCTCGGTGTGATCACTTGAATTCCCCGAATGTATGCGAATACCTTCAAATGAAGGAACATTCATAAGCTGTGGTGTATATTTCTTGAATCTAGGTGAATACGTCCACTTAATCTCGTACGTACCGTACGGAATAGCAGTTTTTCCTTTAATCTTTTTCTCTCCGTTGTCAAACTTACCACTCTTATTTGTGTCTCTTACAGTATCCTCTAATGTGTCGCAGAAATATGCGTCATCTATATAAAGTTTACCTATAGTGTAAGTTGGGCGGAGAGCTATTCTTTTTAATGTTAATTTCATACTACGTTTACTCCAGTTTCTTTATAGTATTTTGTACTTTCTCCAGAATTCTAAATGTTAGCAGAAGATATTGTTATACCCTAATTTACATCTGCAAACATCTTGTTAGCAATGCTGCTATTTGCCGCAGGCCATATTATAAATTTAGATGTATGGTTATATGTATTCGAACCCCACGTTGATACGATCTTTGCGTTATTGGAAGCCATTTTACAATTAGATATATAATATGTTCCAGCAAATATTGGACCATTTAATACGCACAATAAGTTTGTATACAACATCTGATCTAACGTAATTGACGGGAATCTAGTCATATCAAAACCCTATATGAGACTACCATTCTTATAAGAACAAGCTAAATTTAATCTAGCCTCTCCAGAATAACTATTATAATCATCTAGACCGTAAATTATGCAGTTATTACTAAATGCATTGCTTAATGTAGATGTTGTAGAAGGTATTGACTCATTAAACAACACAAACGAATAATTATATGTTGTATGTGTACTGGTCTTACTGTCCTACAATATAACAGGCTACGCTCCAAATGCATCATTCAAAACAGAATATGTAGTATAGTTTCTAGGATACTAAACATATACATTTATTGTTTCGTTTCCAGATGTTGTAGAACCTACACGACGAGGTATAACTACTTGGTTATTAAATACACCTGTCACAACACCATTCCTATTTGCCTTGAAAATATTTTCAGGTATAATTCCAGCCATTGTATTAGATGTTTCTGATTTAGCAAATGCATAACTATAGTTTGTTATACCACCGTCTCCACTATCTGAAGCATGAGAAGTTGCTGCACAATAAAAGAAATCTGGTGGAATAATCAAGTTGTTTACACCTCCATCGGGTACCTGTCCATTATTGAACATTCGACCATTTCCAAGATTGTATGAAGCCTAATATCCGCCTACCAAACCCTGTGTATCAGTAAACTCTGTACAGCTACTAATAGAATGTTTTGTATATGTGTACTCTTTAGTTTCCGGATCCTGTGTTCTGGTATAGTATTCCATATATACAGTCTGGTCGCTTGTGTCATTATTCTTTGCACAGTTATCTGGTATTTCTGTAGTCATATCAAACTGCTCTGCACCACTAGATGGACTAACATTATAAAATACATGCGAGAAGCTCCAGATTTTATAATCGTTAGCTCTTCCGTATTTGTACTAGTGTAGAGTTGCTGGTTTGTACTCATCGCCAACCTTTACGAAGATATGTGTATTAATGTCATCGTATCTCTTTCTAAAGAAATCAAAAGGTATCGGTTTTGCTAAAGATATATTTGCGAAACAGTATCTAACATCTTGTATTTTAGGTAGTTTAGCAAAGAAATTGTTATCTAATCTTAAGGCACCATTACCATACTTAGCACCATCAAACGTATGTCGCATATATTTTGCGTTTGAATTTATTTTAGATATATTTCCAAATGTTAAGTCTCCATCAGTTTCCGTTATATTTGTATTGTAGAATAAGTTACTTAAGTCCTCTTTTCTATTATTGATGTACAGATTGCATATAGCTCTATAGTGTTCCAACGAAACATGTGCTTTAAAGTTATAGCATCCGTAATCACGTCTATATCCACTTGTTAAAAATCCACCGTAACTTCTTGGAACAAACTTCTCCCAATTAATAAACTCCCATAAATCAACATCATCAGTGCTTCTACTACTCTGTAAGAAACATGTTCTGATTTCATTTATCCTTGGTAGATTATAAAGCAAGCCGTTGAGGTTTACGCTATTGCAATCAAGGAAGCTTGCATACAAAGTTTCTAATGACACCCAACTAGAGTTGAACAATTCATTCAAATCAACTTTATACGAGCTAGGTATATTAAAGTCCGATATTGTCCGAAGCTTCCTAGGAGATATGCCATCAGGATTCCATATGTCTTTAGCGGATATAGTTTCTGATGTTGATATATCGTTACCAGTAACTGGGTCCATTGGTATCTAAAATTCGTGACCACCTTGATCATCGTCACCACCCCAATTGGTCATCTTTGATATACAGTATTTAAAACAGTCTGTAGCCATTCTTGATGTACGCGCATTGAATATCTAGGCATACGAACATCCTGATGGGCTACCAAAATTATACAGCTCTTTAAAGTGTACATTTATACCAGTATGAAGAAACATCTAATTGGCATTGGTAACTTTATTTAAAACTGATATGTCTATAGGACTCTTAAACACTCCTTCTACTATACACTTCTTATAGTCACTTTGTTTAAAGCTAACGTTTGTTTGCTCAAACATTCGCGATACGTTGGTAACGTTGTTATCTTTCGGAATTGCTTGTTTGAAAAAGTTTGCTACAAACTCAAGATCAACACCACTTCTTTGGAATGCATTATTCAAAGACGTTGTACCAGAACTTACTTTTAATCCCGTATATCCTCCGCTCTTGTTTAAGCCCTTATAATTAAAGCAGTTATAGAATGTGTATGGTCCAATATATAAAGATGTTGCATCAATTGTCTAAAGGCCTGTAACATTGTAGAAACAACTATTTGCAGCTGTGACATTTGGTGGAAGTATGACATACTTTATATTAGTGCTACCCTAGAAACATACAGACTACAGATGTGTTGAGTTACGCAAGTCTACAGTATTATCAACTGTGGCTCCAGTGTTATCTTTGATACAAAGCTAACCATGTGTACAATTTGTTACAGATATACTCTTAGGGTAAATCTGTACATTAGAATGGTTGTCATACTCTGTGATTGTAACTGTTCTAAGCTTAGGACAATTGTTTATATTTATTGTTTCAAAACCTTGCAGCGTTATAGTCTCAACAGAATTGTCACCAGAAAGAGTAAAGCTACCTCCACTCTCAATACAACTTAAATTAAAGTTTGTAATATTCGTTTTATTATTGAACGACAAGTTCTTATATTTCCCCTATATCTATGACCACCGAAGTGTCTAAAGCTAACTATTATCTACAGAAAAACTGGTGACATTAGCACAGTTTGTTATAACAATACTTGCTCCTGGGTTTTTAATATTACTAACATTAACAGTTGCTGCATTTAAACCATTCGCGGTTAAACCCATTTTTGATCCACTAAGATTAATAGAGCTTAGGTTTGGATAGTTATCAGCCCCATTAAGTGTTAGTGTAGCAGTGTAACCATAAGATGTTAAATTGATCTCCTTAACGCTAGGTGTATCGAAAGAGAAACTTCCAAATGTATTCGAAGAACCATTTATTGATTCAAGTTTATCAGACCCAATATATAAACCAGTCTAAGCATTTCCTTCTATCCAGTTTATATTTTCAAGATAAGACCATAGCTAGGAACCTCCAACTTTAACACCTTGCACACCAGTTGTTTTAATGTCGACCTATTGATAATTATCTCCACCAATTATATAGTTTGCAATAACTGAGTTAGCCTTAGTAATCTGTAAAGGAGAAAATTTAGGACATTTAATCTTAAAGCTAGCATTTGCACCAAGCTGAATACCAGCAGAAGAACTTCCTGAAGAGAAGATGTCTCTAAGGATAATTACATCTTGATTCATAGGTACGGAATAGTTTGCGGCGTTATAAGTACGATCGTATACGATGTTTTCAACATTTGGATCACTACTTAGATTTATGTCCTTCCACTATCCGTCACTATCTCTATATTGTATAGGAACACCTATACTTGAGTTAAGATTAAAGTATGCATCAAGAATATGCAGTCTACCATTAAACCAATCTCTTACATAGTTAATTCTGGTTCCGTTAAACTTCTGATAATCAACAGGATTCCATTGTGTACCCGAATTATCGAGTGCCAGATATTTAGATCTATAGTTGTATGTTACAAGTAGGTTGTTTATAGAACCGAGATTATTAGCGTAGAAATTATCTACAAAATAATCAGCATTTTTTAGAATACCTTCGTGAGTTTTATTGTTTATAACATTACTTCTCCATTTTGCATATAATTCCTATGGATAGTTAACAGTGTACTGTTCGTCGTCCTTAAATATTAATCTAGCATATTTAGCAACGGCAAACAAATATGAAGAAGGAACGTCGAATCCGTTTGATCCAAGTGTAGATGGAGAGAAATCTCTATATATATTTACATTATCTGGATAATCAACACCGTCTTGAGTTTTCTTTAATTGTCCATCCCAATAGTCTGAGAAGGCAAAATAAGAAATTTTACCACCACTATTATTGATACCTAAACATGTATCCATATCATAGAATGCTGTCACCCAAGTTGTACCAGCAGAATTCTTGCCAGACCACGTCTTAATATTAAGGTTCTTCATTACACTGTCAACAAGACCAAGAACCATACATATTGTATAATACTCCGATACTGACTAGAAGTTTAACTCTGATGGTCTATTGTTATCAATATCTGGTATACAAAGATCTCTTAAATTATTCTATGTTCCAGGACTAATAGTGTTCTTTAATACGTATTGCCAACTTGATCCAGCAGATCTTCTTTGATACTATTTAGTATAATCTGGAACCATATTTAATGATTTGCCAGTTTTGTTTCCAGATTCATCAAGCTCTTCTGCAGAATATCCATCTTCATAAGAGCCTCTTCCCTTCTTTAGATAGTCAAACAAATATCCACCTCCAAGCGTCACTGATTTTACGAGCTTTTGTATAGACTCCTACAGTTCTGCTTCAGAAAAGTTTGAACCATGAACAAGGTCTCCAAACATATATGTATTATCGTTCTCTTTGTTCTGCTAAAATAATATAGTAGAATCATACTGTGAGAAGTCAAAATAGTTAGAACCGCCCTAAATTTCAGCAACACCAAGACCTTCTCTCAACGTATTATCATCGTTGTTTATTTTATAAAACACAAAGTCTTTGCCGCTACCAGTCAATGTAGTCTTATCGCCAAATACTCTAAGATCTTTATAGCCGAGATTGAAATACGCTTCACGACCAAGATTAAAGTTATATACTCCGAAGTAGTAATAAACGTCATCTTTATTTCCGGTATCAGGATCTTCTGTAACAATATGCATAAACAAAAGTATAGGAAATCCCTCAAGACAGTTCTTTATATACGGTTTGAATACGCTGTCTTCACTAATACTGTCGCTAAATTTTTCACAAACGGTGTTTACAAACTTTCCACAAGTTGTGTTGTTTGAGTGAGAGCTATCAACGACATCAGCTTTTAATGTAAACTATGTTTCTGGTAAAAATGTCTCAGGGTTATCTTGATTAAAATTAGGAGAATACAAGTAAACGTCAGCAGTTTCAGATTGGTCTGTATTTTCTATTGCCAATGTAAAGTTTTTTACTCTGTACAATTTTGTAGAAGAACCTTGTAACGATGCTCTAAACTGTGCATTAGTAAATGAATCTGGTACCTTAACTTCTGTTAAGGCAGATCTTCCAGAACTCCATTCGATTGATACAGGGAAATTAAGATCGGATCCTTCACCGGTTCCATCCTCGCCATAATTTTTCTCAAGCCTCTATATCATTGGTGTTCCGGTACCATTATCTTGGCACGTCATAACAAGAACCGGGGTTGATGTATTTGCAGCGATATCACTAATTGTGGCACCGTCTGTAATAATTCGACCATCTATTCCAACATTAAACTTTTTTAAATATTGCTTTAAAATAAGTTCTTGCTAAAACTCTTCGCTTTGTTCTCGAATTATCTCAGATCTATATTTAAGATAATATTGATATACGTCGTAATCTCCATTCTCCCCAATATCGGACACTGGCAGATAATCAACATCTATTGTGTTAATGTAAACGTTAGCAGGATTTATCTGCAATTGTTTTACAAGCAATGGTGCATTGAACAAACTAGAGAATGACGCCTCCATTCTTCCGTCAATATATATAGAAGTGTCATAGTATGAGTCATTGCCATTCTTTTTTACAAAATTTGAGAAAACCTACACTAGGTGATATTTTGTAAGATCATCTTTATTCGCATCATTTTGTTTCTGCACATAGCAATCTACGAATGAGCTACCTCTAGTTGTTGTCTGCTACCCTATAGTCATAATTGGAGAATCTCCTTCGTTGTATAAACTTATAATAGTAGCGTCATCAGAGTTTATATGATTAAACTGTAAACCGATAGCTATATGTGTACAAATGTTTCCTGTACCACTAACCTATGGAGGCTCAATACCTGTTATTCTGATAGCATTAGAGTTAACTGTCTAAGATATACTTGTATTAGCCAGATACTGCTTAAAATTATCTGTACAAGTATTGATTCTGTAATAGTACTAGCTCCACTGCTACGGATTTTCAAACCAATCAAGCTGATCCTCAGATTCTTTTACATAAAAATAATATTTAGCACTATACCCAGAAACATTTATTTCAATTGTGTTTTCCCCAGCTTTTGTAGCAAGAATCTTAAATGAGTTCTCTTGACGCTCTGTTACGGTAAGACCGTTTTCGAACATTGATACTCCGTTAATCTTTACGAAAACATTGTAACTTCTGTTATTGTTTACACCTTCATATATTCTATAGTTAAACTGAATATATCCAGGATTGTAAATATACTATCCCTCGGTCTATTGTGTATTATATATAACACCAACATCTGGAGATATTAAGCAGTACAGTTCGTTAGGTATAAGAGATATATTTATAGTTTGATCATTGGAGATCATCTCCTAACCATCTGGTATAATCTGCGTATTAAATATAGCAGAGTAAAGTCCAGATTTATCATTTGTAAAATTACTCTTATCTATAGTGAATATAAGCGATCCTTTTTGATCTTCAATATTACCAGAACCTAAATCCTATCCATTAAAACTAGCTGAATAGTTTATTGCTGCGGAAACAGAAACTACGTAGTCAACCTTTATATTAAGACCAGTATCTCTTGCCGTTTCTATAAAGATCTCATACGTATTGCTATCTGTCAAATATTTCTTTCCATTATCATCAACAAGTGATACATCGAACGAATATGGGGTAACAATATACTGGCATGATACCTGCTACGTATCATTACCATCTGTTACAATAATAGTAAGCGTAGCGTTTGTATTAAGATTAATATTAGTCTAAAATCTAAACGCGTTTTCGATAGATAAAATCTAAGTTCTTGTCTAAGTGGTTTCTCCTCCACTAGCAGTTTTTGTTGTGTACGAGTATGTTACATTAAACTTGCCGCCATTTGGGTTGTTTATTATAATAAGAAGTGGATATGTATCTATTCCATTGAGGACAATATTGTTATCCTTGATCTAGATGCCATTAAGCGATGCAAACACACTAAACGGTTTATCGCCACCTCCGCCTCCGGAACCAGAGCCAGAACCGACTCCGCCATATTTGTAAATCCACTTAACATTTGTCTTAAGCGAATTTACGTCATTAGTTATAGACGACAATTTGTCGGACAGCGTTGAAGAGCCATCCGACATTATTATATCGTCATCACTAACAATCTTAGAATTGTTATTTAATCTCATACTGTAAGCATTATTGTTTCTGTATCAACCCACTCTCCATAGTTGTTATCAGAAACCTGCTTAAAGTACTGTAACTTCATAGGAGATGTAGAGTAATCGTACTGTGTAAATTTAGCTGTAGATGTAAGAATGTTAGCTATTCTAACAAGCTCAACATTGTAATCAGAATCCTAGAGTCTTATTATACCAAACATTGGATATTTCTAGTTAGCGTTTGCTACGTCTTTTCCGTTTTTAACTGTTGTTTCTGGTATAGCTATAGAGAACTTCTAGTTTGCAGAAGGAAGCTCTTTATTTGATGTAAGTTTAAATCCTGTAGCCTAACACATAAAATAAGTAATACCGCCTTCAAGATTAGGTACGCTTGTATATGGGAAGAAGCCAGTAGGAGCCTATCCTACATCACCTCGTTTTGTTAAAGGGAACTTTGTATAATCTTTACCATCTACAACAAATCTAACATTATCGTTCTACAATGTATTGCTCATTGAATACTCTGCAAAATTGTCTTTGCTGTTTTTGTTCTGTCCAAAGAAGAAATACTCTCTAACAGGGTATGTACAAGCATATGTGTGTTTATGACCACCGATCATAAGCTTTACTCCTTTATACTCAAGGAGTCTACTAAGCCAGTATGTACCAGCACCAGTTTCAGTTTTATCGATCTAATTGCAATGGCTACCGATTAATGCAGCACCATTAGGTCCGAGTGATCTAGAATACTGTTCCTGTCCAGTTGCGATACTACTATTGGTAATAACAGTAAACGGCATTTCGTGACAAGCTGCTATACACTTTTTACTAGTGTTAAGCATGTTGTAAACCATTGTATATATTGGTGTAAAACTGTTAACATACTTCTTGTTTGTACCAATAGTATAGCCAGTGTAGATATTTATAGTATCACTACCATCTTTGAGATTAAACCACTGATTGCAATTAATCATTGTAATCTCACTGTTAATCATAATGAATCTATAGTTCTTTGAATCAAAATAGTACAAAGAAGGAATATATTTATTGTTTACAATAGGAACGAATACCGACTCATCTATATCGTAACAATAGAATACATGGAAGTAGAAAGAGTTTGATTTACCAAGGTCGTCACCAGTTCCAAGATCTGTTACATTTGTACCACAGAGGTCGTTGTTACCAACAACATTCATCTGCTCAAACTTATTAAACAAAACCTTACCAGCGTTATAGTAATCAAACCACTCATTGATTCTTGTTCCATTCTGCGTCATATCTCCAGTATTCATAACAACAGGGATAATATTGCTACTCTTTTGGTCTTCGGCAATCTTTTCATTCAGTTTGTTTGCTGCTGCAGCCCAAACTTGGTACTACAACCAATCAAATCCCTGCTAATCTGTTGTTTGATAAATAACTGGCTTATAAGTTTCTGGGTATAATGTAAATGTCTGTACATCTGATACATACGAACCAGGATTACCATTAGCATTAGGTCTACCAACAACATACTCCCAAACCTAAGGGCCTCCCGTAACAGCGGAACTAACAACATTAATTACGCATTTATGAGATGTATACTGTGTGCCATCTGCTGGGAATCTACTTACGATTCTACTATAAATAACGTTATTAACGTCTTTAGAGTACTCTTTTCTTCTAGGATAAGATGTAGCCTACGTAGTAGCGTTTTCTACCTCTTTATAAGATTCGAATCTAGATGTCCAATCTGTCTAGCCTTTCTATCTAATCCAGATATACTCATCATGATATCCTACAGAGATCCAGTTAAATGCCCTATCCTTATGCATGTCTATACCAAATGAACATGTAACCATATTTGGTTTAGTTACATCAAGCTTAGACTTATCTGTACATACATTCTTATTTAAATAAGACGCCTTTGGAGTAAAGTTAGCCACACTATACTATTCTTTAGAATGCGGGAAACTAATCATTAGTGAACTAAGATCCACAATCCAAACATCTGCTGTACTAGCCCATCTTGCTCTAGAACTGTCTTTAACGTTTGCTGACTAATAAGCCTACTGTGCAGGGTCAAGCTCAAATGTGTTTTTATACATTGTATTCGACGTAATACCAAGCACAAGCTTTGCCCAATATCCAGTCTTTGAAGAATCTATAACACCTGTATAGAAATAGATAGCATCAATGAATGATGGATCGTACAAGTTAGGGTAAGTCTTAGTATCATTAAACGTAGTTACGGAACTATCATTTGCTTTCCATAAATATGTTGTAGAAGTAAGATCTGGATTACCGTATGTCAAAGCAAAACCATTGCCAAGGCCAGAACTTGTATCGATTGTAAAATCAATCAACTTGCCATCTTCGTACCACTCTTGATCGTACGAATCTACCTTAATATAAGCATTTTCATCTTTCTTGTTACCATAATAAGCTCCTGCAATAACATATGTACCGCCTGCTTTTATTGTACCAGTAAGAGGTAAATGATATACAGCCTACTTGTCGTCCGTTGGTCTAGTGTAATGCAAATAGCATCCCTGTAAGCAAAAGTCACTATCAGATGTGTTCTCAAGTTCAACGAACGCTCTTGTACAACCGTGTACGATATCTGTATCCAACGGTGCGTAGAATGCACCAATTTTTATTCTATCAGAATATAATCCAATATTTTGTGTTTCAGATAATCTGTTAGATGGGTTTGCTTTATTATATTCGGCCAATCTAAGTCTGCCGATAAACCCTCTAGCACTCCAGCTATCCAAGTCAACACCGCTAGCGATTACTCTATTAGAAAGCAGATCTTCGTCATTAGGAATTTCTTGATTAATAAGATCTCCAGACTCATTGATAAAGAACTTGTACTTCTTGCCAGTGTCTTGGTGAATAAATGTAATATCTGAAAGGTCTGTTATTCGTAGGTTTTCACCATCCTCACGAATAATACCTTGCTTCTTAAGCAAATCTAATACTTCACTTTCTGTCATACCGTCATCTGGTGTTGTACCGCCACCAGCAGCAATTTTAACTAGTTTATTATTATTTTTAATCCATAAATTCTTTGTACTTTCAACAAAGGTTAATTCGTTATTTTGAATTTGATCCTTTATCTTCTAAAGTATATCTTCTGATTTTACAGAACGAATTGTTATATGTGATACTTTATATTTGTAATCCTACTCCGATGGTGCGCTAGGAATAACCTGGTTAGAAAAATCCTGGAACTTAGAGCATATATCAAACATAGAAACGTTTGTATCTTTAAACGTAACCCAGTCTGGATAATATGAATACCCGATATCGTTTCGTATATTGTTTAGCTTATCATCATAATAATAACCCTATTTGTATACCTTATCATGGATAGCATCACCGATACTAATGTATATATATCTACTACCAGCATCTTCTACCATTCTACTAATGCAAACCATTATATTGTATGCGTCAGCTTTTGGTAGCTCTATTGAATTTATATTAAAACGAGTCTAGTTTTCTCCATTTGTTAAATGTATAGTTACATCTGGATTAGTTACAGTAAAGTACATAAAAATCTTAGGATCTGTAATCTATTTTGCAGTCTAATCGTCATTCCATGTAGCTTCTCCTGTAACCTTTACTATACCTTCTTCATCATAGCCTAAGTTCGATTCTGGTGTAAGCTCACAACCCTAACCTATTGTAAGACTTGTGACAGATGACAAATCTTCTTTATCAACCGCCCACAATGGTTCATCGTCTGGATCAGAAATACCATCTAGAACAGATGACATTAACGTATTTTCATCAGTATATGAATTGAGTCCATATCTAAACGTATTCCTTATTTTTGCCACTTCGCTCTATAAGGCTCTTATGGCAGAAAACAAAATGTCGACATACGTACCATTTACCTCAACTTCTCTAGAAGGTTTTGTTTTTAGGTCACTTTCCTTATCAGCTATAAGTATGTATTTATCAGGGATGTCACTAGGATCTACGCCATCTATGATTTCTTTTGTATATGTAGGTATTCCGGCAAATGATCCAATGCCGCTCTTTATAATTCGCTTATTTAATTCATGCTGACCAATTTTGAGCTACTCGTCGTATATTTGTCCAGCATCTGCCACAACGCCTTCTGTAGACGCGCTAACGATCCTTCCGTATACGATAGTATCCTCTTTCTTTGGTCTTATATACGAGTTTTTAATATCTGCCATAATTAGTCATTTTAGAATATTGCCTTTACAGAAACTCCTCCAGACATAGTGTTTTTAAGTACTGGGTTAGAACCTGCATAATAATAATATCCTGTTTCAGCATTATACTAAACAGTAGTAAATGGTATATTATTCATACTTCCATCAATAAGGTTTTTAATAGGCTTTTTAGACATTACCCACAAATATTGACCATCTACATAATTTACTATAGTTGAAAATCTTGATAAATCATGAACTTCGAGAAGCAAATTAGGGTCTACATTCTGTATTCCTACCTTATCATATGTTTCCTGTGATGGGTTTTCGTATCCATCGTCAGACCTATCGAATCCTTTATCTTGATCACTTTCTTCGTCTTCGGCGAATGGTCTTACTGCTAAATATCCAATAAATCCAGAATTAATCAAAGGATCAACTCCAGTTGTTATTGTTATACCACTAGTCTGCTCTGTACCTTTATCAACGATTTCAAATATCTCTCCATAGTCTATCGTATTAGTTTTAAGCTGTCTTTTTCCCCAACCAGGAACAAATGTTTCTACGACAACAATTAATTGATATACTCCGCATATCTAATCTTTTGATGGAAAGTATGCGTTTATAACATTATTGTTTGCGTCTAATTCAGACTCCATGAGATATTTTGTTTTGTCCAAAGGTCTATATTTATCCATTTCGCACTTGCAGTCAAAATCCCTTCCGTTGTAGTAGAATTTATTTCTACAATGAGGCAATACGTGATACGTAGGACATCCACACCAATTTAGCAAATACTAACTATTGCAGCATTTTTTATTCATGCTCTCGGTTAATGTTTTATTAACCAAATAACATTTTATATTCTTGATATTAGATGCGCTATATTCTGTTTTATCAACAAGTGATATATTTATTCTAATATCATTTCCAATTCTGATTTTTTGCATATTGATATGTATTTAAAAACAAAAAGCCGAGATAGGGCTTATTACCCCACCCCGGCTAAATATTAAAATTTCGTTTCGTCGTATGCGTTTGCATTACTAATAGGATTTGCTATGTTCTGACGAGCCTGAATCATATTCTGAAGCTTCTCTACAAGTCCACCAGCAATTTCTACAGCACCAGTTGTAAATTTTTCACCATTGTTAGATGCATAAATCTCAACAGTCTGCTTTGTTCTGCGCCACAAATCATCAGCTGTTCTATACTGATTTTCAAACTCGATTGTAATACCATCGTATTTGTTATCGATATTTGTAACCATAGCTGGCTGAGGATCGTACCAGCAGCTACGATGCAAAACACCCTGATAATCAAATGATGCGCGCTCGCGATCACGAACAAGTTTAGCAGAAGCAGGATATGTTGTACCTTCCTTCTTTGAGAAAACTGCACCAAGATCATACTTGTTGTTAGATGCCCAGCCTGGAGCAGCAGGATTCATCCAATACATATTTGCATCAAAGCGACCCTTCATGTATACATTTTCTGTTGAAGCTGACTCATCGTCATCATACTTCATTGCTGTGAGAATGAGCTTCTTCTCATCAGCCTTAGCATATACTCTCTGACGCTTTGGGGCACGGATAATATCCTTTATAAGACCAGCAATAATCTGCTCAACGCCATCACCAACTTCTGTAACATAGCTGTAAGATTCTGTCCACTTACGATAACGCATTGGCATATCCTTAAATGTAAGACGAAGTACAACAGGGCAACCACCCTGAGCAAGAACCTTAAGTGTTTCTGCTGGAACGTTTGTAAAGTCTATTGTGACCTGGTCTTCAGCATCGTCCTTATAGTCAAGCTTTGTTACAGACTTGATGTCTGCGACATTGATGATATTAGACCATTTGATAACTGGGACAAACTTAACAGCGCCGTCCTTACCAACCTTCTGAAAACTATCAGATGTAATAACGCCAATCTTGAAACGATCTGCGTTTTCATCATAAGCATAAACATCTGTGATAGCTGTACCATCCTGTGCAGATGGGTCGCAGTTCATGAATACAAACTTACCAACCAATGGCTTAAGTTCTGCTTTTGTTTCCTTGCCAGCCAAATCGGTAGCTGTAGCAAGTGTTTCACCGTTCTTGTTAGAAACAAGGACTGTATTTACATATGTAATCATATTAAATTAATTTTTTCTACTCACCCTATAATGTTAATGCTAGACCTAACTAGCTGGGCTTTCCACGTTAAAATTATTATTCTTGTGTATTTACCTCTTGAGTTATAGTTTTATAGCGCTCATCTTTCTTGTTCTCCAAATACATCTGAGCAGCAATTTTTATAATCTCTGGCATAATAATATCCTCGAAATCCTCATATTCATCATAAGGATTATCAAGTGTTATTTCTGTAGGCTTTCTGAGATAACCTAAAGAATATTTACTAATCTTATATTGCTTGTCTGTAAGCAACATACATCCATTAGAGTTTCTTACACGTAGAGGTCTAGCTCTATGAAATCTATAATGGAAATCTGTAAGACTGTTGTTAACTCTGTACATAAAACTATCCTACGTGCACTCAAACATGCATGTATTGATTTTATTATCTCCATCAAGGTCGCTTATCACGACGTCCTCATTGAGTGAGAACATGAAGTCTTCTGGATAGATTATTGTGTAAGATGTATATGATGGCTGACTTTCATCTACAGTCATATTTGTTGATGTGTAAGTCTTCTGTTCGTATAGTTTAATAAGATCTTCTCTACGCTTTTCATTTTGTTCGTATGAAGTTCCGTGAACAAGATCGCTATTAAATCTAAGCTTAATAAACTTACCAACAGCCTAATTGAGCCAGAATAAAGATTCGTCAGTAGATGGTTTGTCTAGCTGGCTATCAAATTTATTTATCTCTCTTTCTAGTCCTACTAAAATGTCTATATTCCTCATTACTCAGCCTCCTACTATTTTGGTTGTGATTTCTATTTATAATTACCCTAAGCAAGTTTTAGTTTATATTGAGTCAAATACATGTCTACAGCACCTGACACGAGCTCTTCAAAACATGAATACGGAAGCGAACAATAACTATGTACGGCTCCAGCAGACTGATCGTTGTCATCAAACTTTAATACATTGAATGCATTAGGCTGGCAATAGTATGTAAGATCTACACTCTCTATCTATGTATATATGTCAGATATAACCTTAAACTAATTACTTGTATAATTAGTACTTTCAAATATAACTAATGGATTTTTTATGATCCCATTATAGTTGTAGTACGCATTGATTACATTGTCTACATCTTCTTGCTTAATAAGTATATTTGGTGTAATCACACCATCTTCTAAAACCTTATCACTTTTATAATTTTTTGTAACGATGCTTTCTGATCTTACGTACATTGCGTAATCTTCAGGCAGTTTATATAAGCCATCATCATTTGATGTTTTTATATTAACTCGCCTAATTAAAGATCTACTAACATCGCTTATTCTTTTAGCTCGTCTAGTACCACGTTGAAAATCGTCTTCATTAGAATACAATACTTTTACATACTGTGTCTAGAACTCGCTTAAGAATGAATATATTGCATCGGTGCTAAGTTTTTCTTCTGTCGCAAACTAAGGATATACTTCAATCAGTCTGCGTTCAAACTCAATACCAAGTTTTCTTGTTTCTTCTTGTGTCATGATTCAAGTGGTCTAGTATTAGCCTTAGTAGTAAGTCTACTAGATTCTACAATCTCGGTAGACATAATAATCGCCAAATTAATTAATTCTTCCGCCATGCTATCAGATAATTCAAATTTAGTCTATCCGAAATCATAGTCGTTTACTGACAATCCTGGTCCAATAACAAATTTTGCAGGGCGTTTAATATATGTGAATTCAGCTGTTGACTGGGCTCCATTATATTGTACATCCATTGGATCTACATACACCACAACATTGTTGTTCTCTATGCATCCTACAGGCTACTCAATCCAAGGTAGATTTGTTTTTGTAACCTTAAATTTTTTAGCGACATCATGCGATACGAATACTATATTTTCATATTGATGGTTCTTGTTATCGTGAGAACTAATGATTTCTTTGATTTCAATCTGCCCATCAATTATGTATAAAACAAGATTATCTATAGTGTGCGTAGCGAATGTATAGCTATTATCGCCAGATAAACTACCAACGGCAGTTAATTTATTAATCAATGGCTATAAATCTTCGATTGCTTTCATATCTGACTCAAACGCTGACTTTCTAGGATTGTTTCCTGTATATTTTTGAGCTATAAGAGCTAAGTAGGCTTTATCAAGTATTGTAGCAATCTCATATTTAGTTAGCGACGGATATGACGAAGTTATATTTGCCTTGTCATATTCAATCATAAACTTAGTATAAATATCACTATGCGTCATACGTCGTTAGTTTAATTATTTATTTTCGACCTGATTAATAATCGAGATCTTTAAGTCTTGATTCTTCTTTGCGTCCAAGTATGCAATACAATCCTACAATGAGTCTGCAAGCATCTCAGAACCATAGTAATACTGTGTCCTATCCTTACGGATAATACCTTTGGCAATAGCACTCTCGATCAAGAACTCTGTTTCCTTTGTCTTGTTATTAACCCACTTTGTAAAGAAGTTCTGTGGCTGCTTATCAACCAATGAGAACAGTGTAGACTCTACAAGCTCATTAGACATTGTATTAGCGCTAACACCGAACAGTCTAAGACACTTACGCATCTCTTCAAGAGAAAGCTTGCCGAAAGCAATAATTGCGTCTCTACGAAGCTTGTTAATCTTATTCTTCTCAATAGCTTCAGCCTGTCTATTAATAAGCAGATAATCCTTACCAGCATTAAGTTTATCAAGTGATGTAGCTACTCTCTTATGTCCCTCAAGGAACTTAATGATCATAGCCTGACGTGGGAATGAGTCATCGAGGATTGTACTCTTAGAACCAACCTTAACACAGAATGTATTCCAGAATGGTGAATTCTTAGCGAGATGGCCTTCTGGATAACCAAGCTCCTTTTCAAATTTCTTTTCGTCCTCAGGTGTTAAACCTGTGTATATCGACCCAGATCTGGTAAAGTAAGGTGCAATATAATCAAAACAATGTTTATACTTCAACAATCCAGCCCAGGGATTTTTCTTTCTTATCTTTAATTCAACTACCATAATTTTTCAATTAGTTGTTGCAATGCCAAGCTCCCACCCGATTTTGGGTGGGGTTGAACATTGTATATTATTTTATTAATTACGCGAGCTCTGCTGCTCTGTTCTCAACTGCAATAGACTCCTGGTCTTCAGCATCACAGTACAAGATACCACATGACAATGGGTTTCTCAACATGATACCCTCTTCACCAAGGAAGTGTACCTGGTAACCATCACGGCTGTTAGAACGCATAGTGTTAATGTTGTTTGCATAACCATTTGGCAATACAGAACCACCAGTGCACCACTGTACGAACTCACGACCCTTACGACATACCTTAACGATGTTAGCCTGACCGTCACGACGACCGAGGTCAACGAACAAGAATGTGTAAGACATCAATGGCTTACCTGTCAATGGGTGAAGCTGACGGAACATCTCCATGTTATCAAACATAGCGCAACGTTTAACTGTCAACTCAATGCCATTAGTCATAGTGTAAGTTGTGAACTGACCACCCAGCTTCAAGTCCTGACCAGAACCTGTAATGAAGTGTGTATCAATCATGTTGAAGCTAGCTGCCTTCTCCTTCAAGATACGGTCGAATTCACGGATACCCATCTCACCAGTCAAAGCAACGAACTTACGCTCATTAGTGCCGATAATGTTGTAGCAGAGATCGAACAAGTAATCCTCGAATAACTCTGTAGTCAGCTTTGTGTAATAACGTACGTTAGCTGGAGCAATCTGCTCGAACAAACCTGCAGAGATTGGAACGAAACGACCGTTAGTACCCTTCAAGTTGTAAGTACCATCTGCGTTACGGTTAGAGTGAGCGAACAACAACTGCTTCTCCTCTCTCTTCTTCCACTCACGAAGAGCCTTCCAATACTGATAGTCAGACCACAAATAAGACTTCTTACCTGTCTCAGGATCAGTCAAAGCGATAGCCAATACTGTAGAGTAAGCATCACCTGTGATATCGTAAGTAAGACGCATAGTCATCAAGCTATTACGCATCTTAAATGGAGTCTGATAGTTGATGATATCTGCCTCATCACTGTACTCCTCGTATGCAGAACCAATACGATCTACCTGACGACCTGGGAGCAAGTACTCACAAGGGATATAAGAACCCTGGAAGCCTTCTGCTACGTAGCACTCGTATACCCATGTGCTACCATCCTGGTATGGAGTACCGTTTACACGTACCTGGAAGTTTACGTTGTCAAATGCGAGAATTGCACCTGGACCGAACCACTTCTCCTCAAGACCAAGATAAATAGGAGTATTGTTAATACCTGGAGTCAAACCTTCTGTAATTGACTTAGGAGTAATCTCCTTACCATTCCACTTAGCGTAGCGGATATTAACAGCGTGGTCAGCATCAATCATTACAGACCACTCGTACTCTCTGTTTTCGATAGTCATGGTTGAACCAAGACCACCAGTTAACAAGTCGATGGTAGTTGAAATACCATCATCCTTTGTACCAAAAACCAATGACAACAAGCCTGCTACTTCATGAGGCTTTGTAAGCATTGCATTAGCAATCATGTTTTCGTCTACCAAGTCAGCAAAACGCTTACCACGGTAGAGCTGAAGATTATTTAATAAAGAACTTGAATTATTCATAATATGTTAATTGTCTCATCATAGGTATTTTGACGCGATATCCCATGCCTGAGGTTGTTTTTCATGCCCAACATTGTATGATGTATGATTTTTTGTTTGATGTTTGAGCATTTGTCTAAGTTTACTCGCAGCAGATGTCTGACCATTGCGCTGTGCCTCGCCCAGTAGAGCATCACCCTTCATTGTGAAGTAGGCTGATTCTATCAAATTGTTAACAAGGTTATTATTAAAAGCCTTCTGATACTCTGTTAAACCGTCTGCATCGGTTCTTGTAATGTAATCGAACAATGCCTTTCTATCCTCTTTTGGGATATTTATACCTCTAATATTAGTAAGACCGTTTATACTAGAAGTAAGATCGTCCATGAACTGTGCAGCTTGCTGCTCCTGCTATTGTCTTTGAGCCTCCTGTTGCTGAGCCATATACTCTTGCTGTTGCTGCTCGTACGCCTTAAGATAATTAACAGCATCAGCTGCTTCATCTTCCAGCATGTCAGCATCTTCATAGCGCTCAATCTTGCGACTAATCTGCTCGTCGTTCATACCCTGTAATTTATAGAACTCACGAACAGCTGCTTTCTGATTAGATTCGTCCTCCAAATCTATATTGTCATAAGACATAGATTTCTGTTGTGTCTGATAGAAGTCTTCAAATCTACCACCATTCTTTACGTACTGATCAAGTCTAGCAATACGATCATCGGCGTACTATGGGGTAGAGTTCTCATCTACGACATCCTTGATGTACTCTACGAGATCCTCGACTGACTTAGGTTTCTCTTCTGCATCAACACTCCAACCGTTAGCTTCAGCGAATGCGTCAAAGAAAGCACCAATCTATTCTGCTTCTCCAGGATCTACGACATCAGTGTCAGTCTGCTGATCATTATCATCATTGTCGTCATCCTATTCGTTGTCAACTGTAGTTGTGTCGGACGTATTATTATTTAAAATATTATCTGGGATCTGTGTCTCATCATCATGAGCATTAGGATCATCAGTTACATTCTTATTATCTTTATTATCCTCAGAAGACTTATCGTCATCTGGATTGTCTAAATTTTCAACATCATCATTAGGGTCGTCTAACACCTGGTTAACCACATCCTGGTTATCGATGTCTGTAACGCTGTCGCCACCTTCCTGGCCACCGAACCCGAGAGAGCTCAAAGCGTCTTCAAAATCACCTAATGGATTTTTCTTCTTTCTTGCCATAATTTAAATTATAACTAAGTTAATATTTTTAATTGTTGTACGCTACACGGGAGTCGAACCCGTGTAATGTTTAATGTTTCCAACTTGCTGCATTATGCGCAAAGTTAGCTTTCTTTCTCATAGCTGCACTATACTTAGATGGATTCTTTAAAACCTTATTAGCAAAACTCTATACACTCATACCATGCTATTTAGCCGCCTTGGTAAATGTTCCGCGCTTAGATTTCTTTATATTGATATCTTTACCATCTCTAAATTTAGGCATCTTCAACTTCTTTTTAAGCTACCTCTCAGCTATATGCTATTCTGCTTCAGCCTATGCTTTTCTTCTACGTTTAATCTTACGAAAGAGCTTATGACGCTGATAGTCGTTCTTCTTCTGCATCTTTCGCTTAGGACTTTCCATCTGTGTCATAATTAGTTGAGTTTAAGATTATTGCCTCTTCTCCACCAGAACTTCTGCCCATATGAGTCTTTTCCAAAGTTGTTAGATGGAAGCAAGTTTAGTATATTAGGAAGATTTGTAGATGTAAGCTACTCATACATTTTATGCCTCTGGTCATTCAGTATCTTCTGCTACTAAGCTTTGATCTCTTCCTAAGTTGGACCAAGCAGAGTTGCAGGAATATCAGCCCTAATGGTGCTAGGCTATCTTGTAGATGGAGTGTTAATAATTATAGGACTAGCATTCTTTGCATCCTCATAATCCTATTCAATGTCGTTAAGCTGCACATTATAGTTATAGGCATCCTTATGTGAATTCCTGTGATTGCGAGCCGCCCTAACAAGACTATTCATGCTATTGAGGTTTCTTGAGTAATTCTAAAGAGAATCTTCATAATAGCCATTCTACTTAAGAGCTCTAGCATAATCCTATGTAGATTTGGCTCTAAGCGCTGCTCCATATCTATTATGCATAAGTCTTACATAGTCTTTAACAAAGTCTGCATCAGTCTTATAAGTAGTGTA
This sequence comes from Segatella copri, assembly GCA_021628325.1. Lineage (GTDB taxonomy): Bacteria > Bacteroidota > Bacteroidia > Bacteroidales > Bacteroidaceae > Prevotella > Prevotella copri_R. The sequence continues at coordinate 76,666 of JAJXAL010000002.1, forward strand.
TGTCTTGCCATTCCATCCTACTCCACCATAGTTATGCTGTCTTCTAGCAACTCTAGATCTACCGTAATTGGATTCATATGCAAGCTGACGCATTACATTATAATATGCAGCATCACCGTAACCATATCTATTTAGCTATTGTCCTACAAGAGGGCCCATTCTGTTAACAAAAGTATTAATAGAATCATCTTTACCGCCTTTATATTTATGTAGTATAGGATGTTCTTCGCTTAATGGAGTATCAAAAGGCATTGGTTTAATAATGTCTTCAGCTATATTAGCATCCTTTCCTTCGTTGTAAGCATTAAGTATAGCCTACACGTTCTAATCCATCTACTACTGCTCTTCTGGACTAGGTTCCTCAGCCTGGGTGTTTCCACCCAAGTTGATTCCTCTAATATCCTTCCAGTAATCAGCGCCATTCTTCCACGCTTCATACTTCTATTGAAATGTCTTATTATCGAACTTCATTACTTCTCGCCTGAAACTTTGTTCTTAAGGGCCGTGCGAGCCTTAAGTTTCTCGCGTTCATAAGCAGCATCATCCTTTGCCTTCTACAGCTCTGTCTCATGCTTCATCTTATCCTTCTCAAGCTAAATCTTCTGATCTTCTATCTCGCGCTTCTACTTAGCTTCATAACGCTTATTATAAGCCTCTTGATTAATCTTCTGCTGTTCAATAGCCTGCTTGCCGATTTCTATTGGGTCTGGGATTCCGTTTTGATCCTGATCTAACTCTTCAGTTCCACGATAAGCATTAATCTGTGCTACAGCTATCTTAGTCTGATTATCTTGATCAATCTGATATCTCTGAAGATCCATCTAAGCTTCCTGTAACATGAGCTCCTGCTGCTTAGCTTCATTCTGCATCTGCTGTAACTGCTGTTGCTGCTGAGCCTCTGCTTCCTGCTGCTGTTGCTGCATCTACTCCTATCTAGTCTGCATATCCTTAAGCTTCTGCTTAATGATGTTGAAGTTATCGTTTGTAAGGATTTCTGCTGCTTCAAGTAAGCTAGCACCATTCTACATAGCTGGCTGTATAAGCTACTGAAGTTTCTGTATGTTCTCAAGATCCTTAGATGTATCGCTTACGAACACATCCATGTCCTCATAGTAGAACTTAGGAGTAATGTCTAAGAATGCTCTTTCTCCATTATCAAAGATGTACTGGAGCTTCTGTTTGCCAGTCTCTTCCCAGGCGCCCTTAGCTGTATTAAGAAGCATATTAAGAACTCTTCGCTTACACTGATTGTGAACCCAGAACAACGGCTCTGTAATATGCGAACTCTGTACTACAGATCTTTCTACATTACCTACCATCTCCGATGAGCTTACAGCTCCTTCACGCTGCTGCGTAATACCAGAGATTGTGCCAGCAAGTTCCTCTATTTTATCCATCAGCTGTATGTATTCAGCTATGACATTAGACATTGTAAGATCCAATGCTGTTATCTGATTAAACTGCGCAGGCTTACCACCTTCTCTTCCTGGGATATTCCAGCCTTCTTCATATGGGTTAATAAAGTTAACTCCTACGCTAGACAGGTAATGCATCCATTTAGCTGGGCTAATATTCATAGACTTTGGAATCTATGTAATGTCCATGTTAACAACCTTACCTTTATCTCTAGCGATAGCCAACTCAAGTCTGTACCATAATACAATATACATATATTGCAATGGCTTAAGAATACTAACCAATGATCTAGGCTTACTATTTGTATTACTGTAAATAGCACCGCAATAAGGGAGTTTCTGGCTATTAGGGTTATCGATACTTACATGCTGATATTCAATAGGCTGTATACCAAAGTACAAGTCACTACCAGCTCTGTATCCTTCCCATACCTCTACAATCCAATCTGGTTCTACACTAATCTCATTACCAACAGGCTGATATGTTTCATCAACTATGTTGATCTGAGGCTGTCCAGCATCGTCTGTAGTAGTTACGTAGAAGATCTTCTTAAAAGACTTCCAGCAACAATGCCATACATTTACAAGGGATTTGCCAGCTCCTTCAAATATAGGGTTATCATATATACGTAATTGTATACCCATATCAACAGGGCTTCTATCTCCGAGGTTTCTACCAGGAGTAGAACCAATCATTTCCTCAAGCTTATCAAGATCCTTCTCTTCAAGCTTGTCGTAGTATCTATCGTATACTTCAGTTATAGGCATACGCATCTTTCTGCAGCACCATGAACCATCCTCAATAAACTCTAAGTCTGGACTCTTGTCATAAGAGAAGTATATAGGATTAACTCTTTCGACATATGGCTCTGCATTAAGCACGCCAACATAATAAATTTCTCTACCTGAGATCAATCCATCCTTCCAGCCTTTGATAAACTCGTTGTCAAGATCAAGTTTCTCTCTCAGATAGGTAAGCGTATGATACGCTGTATTTTCTACAATATCTTTATAGTCCTTATCCATGTACTTAGCTATCTACTCTGGTGGCATAACCTCTCCAGACTGTAGCTATTCTTGGAACTACTGAGCCTCTTCTGGACTCATTCTAGCTGTGATAGCTGCATATATATATTGCAGAATCATCTACTTCTCTTTTTCCTGCATTTCAGATGTGGCCTCCTACGAAGTTCTGATGACTCTGAAATTAAGAGGTCTCTTTGTCTCCTCGCCTATAAGTAAGTCTACTTTAGGTCTAATAATGTTAAAGTCATGAGGAGTAGCAGGAAAACCATCCTCGACCTTGAATGGGTTTGTAATTGATTTAAAATCCTTCTCGTCGAAGATGCTGTTATATAAATTATAATAGGTCTACAGCTCTCCGTAATATGATGTACTATTTCCTCCAGACGTTACGTTACCTTCACCTATAATATAGTTAACGCAATCTTCCTGCCACTTCTTTCCTTTCTTTGAAAGAGGGAGCTTTTGTCTGGGGAAAGCTGAATTGTATAAGTTATCTTCCATGTATTAAAATGTGAATATCGGCATACCGTCTTCACTTGTGCTGCTATCTTCTTCAAACCATTGTTTGCTAAATAACGGCATCTCGAAGAGTTCAACCTATTTGTTTTGTTCTTTTGCAGACGACACCTTTACCTAATAGAGCTCCTCTCTGTATATCATTACCATACACAAAGCTATCACACGGTCTACATTTCGTACACCATCATTCTCTATGAGCTCTTCTATTAGAGGTTCGCTGTATACTCTTTCTACATTAGGGTGACCTTCTTCAAACTCATCTAACAGCCACTCTAATATTAATCCTTCGCCATACGCCCTGATCTGTTTGGTCATGTGGCATCCTTTTCTTCTTTGCACTTTGCTGTCTTTAAAGACTTCAGATATGATTTTATCTGGCTAATCAGCCAAGAGGTAATCGCAGTGTTTATTCGTAAAGTAAGGGTAGATTCCTTTTCTTTCATTCTCAAATAATAATCTAGCGTTATAAAACGTAAGTAGCTTACGCACATTCTCATAGTATTCTTCTGCTGTATCCGGTCTTCCAGAATACTCTGCTACTATTACATCTGTCCATGCTTCTCCAGCTCTTACACGTTTAAATATAAATGTAGAACCAAGAGAGTTTGTAAAGCTATCATCATGGTCGTATGGGTCACATCCTCCTATATATAATCCAAGCGGAGGATCCTTTACAGGATATTCCCATATAACTACAGATCCATGTGGCTTGTCTCCCTTCTTAAGAGGGTAATTAGTTATATCCCCACTAGGCTTTTCTGTAGCCTTTACTTGGCCATTTCCATCCCATTCTAGATCAACTATATGCTTCATACTCTAAAGCTTCTTGTTGGTCCTTATTCTGGTCAACTGGTCCATCAATAATTTTCTAGGGAATATATTCTTACCGAGCTCCAATACAGCCTCTGCTGGCCTTATAGGACGCTCTGATATAAAACGGTCTATTGATTGCTGACTAGCACCACCATCTTTTACCTTGTTTCTCTAATCTATAAGGTTCTCTATAGCTTTTTCTTTATAGCTATTTCCATCCCTATCCATGTAAACCTAATTGCCGTCATCATCGAATGACTCTAGGTTAGAATACGCTGGAACAAAGAATGCGCATTCAGTATTCTCTCTGCCTTCATCCCATATATTAGGAAAGCTGAGAACATTGTAAGACTTAGGTTTATAGAACAACTCTTTCAATCCTTCGAAACTGGCTCCTTCGGTACCACCGGTACCAAATGCTATCATTAATCCGAACGCTTTACCATCATCGGTTTCTACTGAAGGTTGTTCTATACGCCATGCATCAAGAAGGCTAGGGAATTTACCACCTTCCTCCCATAGTACAAGCTTAGCACGAGTACCACGCACACGTTCTGGATCGTTCTTAAGGGTTATTCCTGTTATACTAGACAGGTATCCTTGTTCTGTCTACTTACCAAACTCATCGGTGATTTTATAACCGGATGTTCTTTCCATACGTGTAGATACAAGTCTTTGCTTGGCCCATGCAGTATGCTTATCAAGGAAGTCCATTATCTGCCAGGCTTTAGTTAACAAACCATCACCTATAAGGAATTTCTATTCTGATGCTATAGCAAAGTTCTTTGAGCCTGGTATAAGCATATAGTTTCTGACTAGCATGGATCCACCCTTAAATGAATATCCTCTCTGTCTGCATTTAAGCACAGCCATATGTTTTCCTTCCAACTCTGCTTGTTCTATAGCGCAAAAATAATAGTAATCATAGTCCCAAAAACTAGGAAACTCAAGTATACGTTGCCTTCTCTTTCTGAGGTTACCCTCTCTGTCGGTATACTCTTCTTCCTTAAGTCGCATGATTGGACTATAATTTAGATAGAAGTAATTATATCCTGTTATACCTTCTCCATCTGGAGCAGTATAACCATTAATGCATCTATCTGTTTCTTGCTCCCAATATTTGTTATAATCAGTAGTACCTCTAGGAGCTAAGGTATAGCATCCATGTTGCTGAAAGAAGATAGCTGCCTATCTGAACTTATCGGTATCATGGAGTCTCTAATTAAAGTCTATCATAGTTATTCGTACATACCAATAATGCCACCACCTTTGACTCTACCGGTTTCTGCTTGTTCTGCTTTTGCCTACTTCATAGCCATGTCTAACGACTTAATAATACCACTAACATCTTTCAATATAGCTGAAAGCTTCTTAGCAGTATCTATATCAAGCTCTTCTTCAGCATAGCTATCCATCGTGTTCATAATGCCCTCTGCTGCGCTCTTAGAAGATTTAAGCAGACGGGTAGCAGGAGTCTCTTGGAACTCCTGGAACCTTTTTGCTAATTCTTTTACAACGTCATCAGGTTTATAATTCTCATCATTAAGTACATCTTTAGCTACTCTCCATGTGCGCTCTTTCTCTGGATATGCCTCATATGGGCTATTCCATTTATATCTCCACACTATGAATTCGATCTTCTTTAATGCATCTTGTTTGTCTTTGGCATTGTTATAGAAGTCTTTAAATGGTGGTATAGCTAAATCTTCTGTGCTTAATTGTATCTTGTTCTATATGATGTCAAACATTACTTAAATAGTCTTTTAAGCCAACTATAATGTTTTCTTGTTTTTATGTAATCTAGATTATACTAGTTATTGTAAGCTTCTCTCTCAAATGAAAGATTTCTATATGCATTTCCTTTACAGAACAGTTTAATAAGCCATTCGATTCCATACAATAAATAGAATGGTACGTACAGCAATTCTTTCATCTGCTCTGTATGTATTTGCTCATGATTAATTGTGACATCAGTTATCTTAGCATTTGGTTTACAAAATAGATAACCGAACAAATTAATTGCTAAAAAACCTTTTGGAGGAAGTATATTTTGTCTAATTATTTTCATTTTAATTTTTTGCACCTTTAATATGAACAGTATAATCTGTATGTGCATTGCCTTGTCTGTCTTCTACTGTATTACTAATCAAAAACATTTCATTTTTCTATAGAGCGCTATCAGAATACGCATCTTCTATAAAAGCGTATGAACGAAGTCCTTTTACACGTATTTTACAAATAGAATTAGAAATAAAATCAACAAGTAAATTGCCATTAACTGCATATGTTGAAAAATATGATAAAATCTTAGAGCTGATACCAATGTCGCTACCAACACCGCTACCGATATACAACTAAGCGTCATTATCTCTAACATTGGAAAAAAACTTAGTATTATCACCTGTTGCTAATCTTAATCCAGCCTAAGGTTTTGAATCAGAGTAATTTTCTGACAAATAATATAGTTGCGCCATGTTTTTACCGGTCGTATCATTTATAAATACTCCTGAAGATATTGCTTTTATACTAGTAGAAATATCTGTATAAACAGTTTGTTCTTTTGTTGTTATACAAGTTTCTCCGTAAGGATTAACAAACGTAGCATCTGTTAAATTGGCCTTTTTTAAAATAACATTTTCAAGTGTTGCGTCGCCAGCTTTCAAAACACCAGCACTTGTGACGGTAAATGGAGCAGTTGCTAAATTCGCATTAGATATTTCACCAGCCCATATGCGAACGTCTCCCTTACCTTCGGTTGTAACCTTACCATTTAATGGTGATGATTCATCTACAGCTTTACTAGATGTCATACCAGCAACAATCTTCTAATCGTCAAAAATAACAAGCTCGTTAGATGAGATCTCTTTTATAAACGCATCATTAGCAATAACGAGATTAGCTACAACATTAGGAGATAATGAGAATGCTGACCAATATGTAGCAGTGATTGGCGGTGTTTTCCAATAGTCGGCTTCTCCAGAATCTGTATTTACACAAGCATAATATACACCTTTATAAAGTACAACATCCTGATAGAATATACCACTTTCTGCACTTCTCTTTCCGTCATAGTACTTTGTGGCGCTCTGCCATTCGCCAGTGATTCTTAAAGGAGAACCTTTGAACGTTTGTCCGATAGATGCGTCTCCAGAAGCTGATACTGGAATAGTCATGGATGTAAGATAAGCACCATTTGCATTATATGCATATATAGTAATTGTACTAGACTTGGACTATACGGTTGTATTTGCTGAAGCATCCCAATGATCAGTGTTATACTATAAAGCCGTTCTATCGTTTGAGTTTATCTACATATATAGATTATATAGATTTGCATCAGTACTATCTATAGCATTTTCATTTTTGTACAAATTAACATTACAGCTCATCTATAAGTTGTAATTCTAATCTGCTGGAACGTATGATAATGATATATTTGAAAGCTACAATGAATAAGTTGATCCATTTATACCAGACCTAACGATTGGAACATATTCGCTTAACGTTATTGTTCCATTTGTAGCTTTAAACAACATTCCATTATCGCCCTCGGTTTTAATCTAATCAGCCGATATTACGGTCCATGCGCTTCCGCCATCAACACTATACGAGAACGACCAACCAGAACCATTTGATGGTGTAATGTTTGTAATCTATGAGCCATTGCTCTTTACAACATATACACTAATAGTCTTTGGATACATTGCTCCATCTTGGTAATTAATAGTACTAGTAGATGTTTTGATATCATATGATACAGCACTTTCTCCTGCAGTTCCTGTTAGACATATTGGGTTCGTGTATTCCCCATACTATCCATTGCCATTTATAAATACTTGCGTCATCCATATGTAGTATCCAGCTTCCTAGTTTGGGGCATCATCAACCCACCCAGAACCGTCTTCAGGTGGTCTATTTGCACTAGGTTTACTTGGTGCTACAGAATTACTTGGATGTTTTTTGAAATAAGATTTGCTATATCCAAATTTAGTATAGTCTATACTTGAACCAGCGCCGCTAGTAGGAATTTTTATATCATGTCCATTTTCAATAGAGTACGCCTTATCATTTATTATCAATTTTGATAATGTATTCTTTTTAATATAATTAGAAAGCTACTCCTATACATAATCTGTATCTACTCCAACACCGGATCCAATTCCAGATAGATTAACCTTAAACTAACCGCCATTCTTCTATGTGAGAAGAAGCTTGTTGCCTTCTATTGTAAAGCTCTATATAGGATAATCTTTCCCTATGGTAGAGTCTTCAATTATCTTCTATACCTCAGCTTTAGTATAATAGCTTGTTGGGTCAAATTTTGTATAATCATCCTTTTTTAAATACGTAGAATCAGCTTTGGTATTTGTAATATACTAATCAAGGTTAATATTACTAATAGCGTCATCAACATATTTCTTTTTAGCATAATCTTCAATATTTAAATCAGTAATAGCATCTGCTATCTGCCTAGACACTTCTATCAATATCTCTTTCTTTATAGAGTTATCTCCATCTCCAGCTACTTCATTTAACTGATTCTAAAGATCTAGTAAAGCAGAATTGCTAGCCTTTCCATTCCATTCATCTCTTTCTTTCTAAGATACATGTAAGGTTGAATCGTTTGTATGATTAAGTAATCTAGAATATACTGACGAATAACACTTGTCTATTTCAAAATCCAATTCTCTAACTGGATTTTTGCAACAAGGCTTTTTTGGTTCTACGCAAAAATTAATCATATTAATTCGTTTAAATTGTTAACAATTATTGTACTGTGGTGTCATCGAAGACCACGTCTAAAACGCCACAGTTAAAGATTATTTGAATTTATCCCAATCTATATGTTCCTTCTTTCCTACAACGTCTGCCATCCATCTGCAAAACTGAATTCCTGTATAGCCATCTTTATCATTAGCTACAGCTACTGCATATTTTACGCACTGGTGTTCATTAAGCAATTCTGGATAAAAATCAGCATAAGCCATGTTTGCTGTATAAGTTACATCTTCTATTGTAGAAGTGTCTGGAATTTCAAGATTAAGTACATTGCATACATTTTGAACCTATTCAGAAGTCCATGTATGTTCCTAATTATTTGAATTAACCATCTATTTACTAGCGTATTCCTGTAAAGCTTTTGTAAAGTGTAAGCCATGTTTACTAACGTAGTCATTGTACACATCTTCCTTTACAACTCCAACACTAGCTGAATAACTGCCATCTTTATTCTTCTAAAGATTTGCAACATATTTAGAATTCTGGTTATCTTCGTCACTGTGCCGTATTACTATTACCTTTTGCATTGTTGAAAGAATTAATAAAGTTATTAACAGTTGATTCCATTCTACTTATAGACTCCTCTATCTTTGAGAATCTCTATTCAGTCTCCTTTTTCTCCTTATAGACAGGATTAAGCTCAGACAACAATACAGTCGTCTTATCTACTACTTCCTTCTATTTTGGAACTGACTCAAGTATCTTTTCAGCAGTATTCTTCATCTGCTCTACTTCTGCCATGAGACCCTACTTATCTGTAGATAATACTACATCTCCTGCATATGTAACAGACAGGTTCTCTGGGATTGAATATGTTGCCGTCTTTGAGTTAGCTTCTATAGTTATATCTACAACCATTTGTGACTAACCCATTGCAGGCTTTGTACTTAAATCTAAGTGCGGAAATCCAACTGATATAACCTTGCCATCGGTAATAGTTATATCCTGTTTATTCAGTATATAAACTGAATAGTTTTGTTTACATCTTTAAATGCCATAAGCTTTATCTTTATATGTAAAGGCTCCCGAAGGAGCCATCACATAAATTAAACTTATTAAGCTGTAGCAGTTGTCTTAAGCGCAGCAATTAAAGTAGCATTCTACTTCTGCTGTGACAATTCAAGGCGAGCATCATTGTATCTCTGCTACAAATCTGACTGCCAATGATTGTTTAAAACGTCTACTATTCGCTGAGTATTTGCGTTTGCGTTCGTCTTAAGATCGCAAGCCATCTAACTCATCTGGAAACCAAGGTTACTTGCAGCTCTCTCCAAACCTGCGTTTGTGTAGCTGAAACCTGTCTGCATCTGGTTAACGATATCCTTCTGCCCAAGTTGATTCTCGTAGCCCATCTTGATAATGTTCTATTGCGTCTGGCAGCAGCAGTTCTGCAATGCAGATGTAAGGTTAGCATCTCCGAGATTAATAGCGTTAATAACGCGTTCTGCAGAGAAGTTTACATTACCTGCTACTTCCTGGATACCGGATCTAACGCAGCAAATAGCATTATTCAATGCGTTGAAATCACAGTTCAGGCTAGAGGCTAACTATGTAATTGCATTAGCATTGCCTCTTATGGCATCCATTACCAATGAGCTATTCTGATTATCAGCGATCTGTGAACGCATTTAATTTAAAAAGCGTATTACTACGCGAGCCCTAGCATATTCCATCTAGGGGTTATAAAAGTCCCACCCTGGTACGCATTTAAAAGAGGCGTGGTAGAATCTGTTGTGCTAGGCGGGGCAGCGAACCCCGTCATGCTTTCATTAAGACCTAGCTTTATTCAATACTTGACGAACTTATAATTAATCCACTATTATCAAGTGCAGTTAAAAGATCCTTTACAATAGCTCTTAACTATGTAATATCAGCTGTTTCTAGATTTGTAACATCAACGTTATTCACAGTAATCTTATTCTACTTACTGCTTAATCCTGCTTTAACCGAATCAATCTAGTCAGAAAACTAGTCATATGATACATATTCTATGTCCTAATCTTCCTTTAAAACAAAATCAGATATTGGTTTAAATGTGCCATCTGAAGTAGCTAAGCAATCATTGTGCTAATTAGAAGTTATTCCATCAGCAGTATAAATTGTTCTGGTTTTAATGCCATTACTAAAAACTAATGAAGATGCGGTTAATTGTGAGCTTTTCCCGGTATTATCATCATCTGCCTGAATACCGGAAACAGTGACAAAAGCTCGATGTCCGGCTTTATCATCTATAGTAATTGACTCAGATGTGTTGAGCTCACAATCAATTGTATATCCGCCATCGTCTTTCGAGCTATACTCCATATAGTTACCTTTATCCTGTTTGGCTTCAAGAGCCGTAGTATTAGCTGTTATCTTCTGTTCGAGTGCCATAAGATCTGATCTATCAGCTTTAGGAGCAAGCTATGAATTTAGATCTCCCTACGTAGTATAGTTCTTTATATTTATAGTAGAACCCTTAGATGTTAACACATAGTCGTAGCTGCCATCAGGTAAAGTTATGCCTCCTCTATTTAATCGTATAGTTTCATGATCGTCATTAGTAAGAGAAATACTATTGTTTTCTATATCTATAGAAGAGGTGCCGTTTTTACAATAAAGCTAGGTGGGCTATACCATCACAATTGCATTGCCAATTGAAATGCGAAGTGCTTTATCTATCTAATATAAACTCTAAACACTGGCATCATATGGAATATAATTGCCAGCATCCTACTTAGCACTAATAGCAGTATTCAGCGTATCAACCTGCTTATTAAGCGCTGTTGTAAGAACATAATTACTAAGCGCTGTAGCGTCAGCCTTAGTAGCAATAGCTGCTTGCAAACCACTTTCAGCACCGGTAGCTCTAGTAACCTCGTTTAAAAGTGCAGACGCATCAGCCTTTTCTGTAATAGCCTGATTTAATGCTGTATGCAAGTCATCGTTACCAGCAAGTTTATCAGCGATCTCTTTAAGTGTATCAAGATCTTCTGGGGCAGCAGCAACTACATCTGCAATAGCTTTTCTAAATGATCCCTCTGTATTTGAATCACCATTAACTATTGCAAGCTTATCTGATATTTCCTTTTCTTTACCTTCGGCCCTAGTCTGCTCCGCCTTAATCTTAGAGCTCAAATCTTCGTCACCCTTTGTACGAGCACTTGTTTCGGCACCTATGAGAGTCTTTAAGCTATTCTCCTATTCTGTAGCTCTTGTTGTTTCGGCTTCAAGTAAATCCTTTGTTACCTATCCGCTTTCAATAAACTTATCATCTACAGCGTCTTTTACAGACTAATTAATAAGTTTGTTTGTAGAGTTTGCATCCAGTATATTTCCATGCATAAATTCCCCACCTTCAAGATCAACCAATATTTCTGGGTTTCTAATCTGTCCTCTAGGAGTTGTTATAGGTGCTGTTTTTACTGGAACTCTATATAAAAAATCTTTTTCCTAAATCATAATTAATGCATTAATGTGTTTAAACAGTAAAAGGGAACTACCTTTCGGTAATCCCCTTTACGTAAGCGAATTAGGCCTATCCTTCACTTACCTCAGCACCATCTTGTGCCGCCGCTGGCTCTGGTACGGACTCAACCTGTTCCTTAAGCTGTGACTGAGTTCCCGTAGCTGCGCTACATTCGTTTTCAGCTCCTGTGCCAGTAGAACCAAATCCACCTTCACCTCTCTCTGTTGATGAAAGCTCGGAAACTTCTGTGATTGTATACTCTGGTATAGGAACGATGACTAACTGACAGAAGCGCTCACCCTGCTTATAAACAGCAGGAATGGTATCAGTTGTAGCCTTCATAAATGCTACGATCTCGCCTCTAAAGTCGCTGTCGATAACGCCGACATTATCAGTAAGCCATAATGACTTTTTCCAAATACTAGAGCGCGGTATAAGTAAACCAACATATCCGGCAGGAATTTCAACTGCCAATCCTGTATGGTAAACCAACATTAGCTGATTTGCTTCATTAAGAGCTGTTTCAATCTTAGTGCAAGTCAAATCAATTCCTGCAGCACCTTTTGTGCCACGAATAGGGAGGATAGCGTTATCCTCAAGTCTCTTAAATTTCAACTCCATAGTATTCAAATATTATTTTTTATTGTCGCCCCACTAGGATTCGAACCCAGACTAAAAGTTTTAGAGACTTCTGTGCTAGCCATTACACCATAGGGCAATATTGTAGAAGCTCACCTTAGGCTATCGAGCTTTTTATCTGCCTAAAACTACATTGCTACACTTCAGACCATTGTAGCCGACATATTTTTCTGATATCAATTTCGCTCCTGGTGGCCAAATATGTAGAACACCACACTATCGAAGCTCAGGGTTGTACGTGATGGATTCGAACCATCGACCTTCCGCTCTGTTGCAGACGAGCTGGCCTCTGCTCCAACGTACGGATTCCTAGGAGTTGCGAAGACTCGATTCGAACGAGTGACCTCAAGGTTATGAGCCTTGCGAGCTACCAACTGCTCCACTTCGCGATAAACACGTAACCTTTAACTGGAGTTACGCAGAACCAGTATTGGCGCCATTTGGATCCTGCAGCTCAAAGGGCTGCTAGGGCAGAAAGCTTTTCTTTCACCCGGATATCCCAGTTTATAGAGATTTCAGAAATGGCAAAAACCTCTCGGCGTTCATTGGCAACTAAATGATTTCGCATTCTTTCTGTATCCCGCCCGTTTCCTTTGACTCTTATAAGTTTTAGCTGGGCTTATAACCAGTATTAGGTCCCTGTGTCAGCTTACCATGGTAGCCTTTTATTTATAGTGTACACACAGGGATGCCACCCATATTATCAATCTTATAATTTCTTAAACAAATGAGGAGTCTATGCAGGAGTCGAACCTGCTAACTATTCCCTTTGTATCGGGCCGTCTTTACCGTTTGACTAATAGACTCTAAAGGTGATTACTTCTTACGAGTAATCCAATTCCATACTCGTTTATACCAAGGCTTCTTAGCCTTCTTTTCAATCCTCATGGCTGTACACTTTCTATAAACTCCGCCATCATTTACGATTGCTGTACAATCCTCTGGCATAAGGTTCTTAAGTATAATATCTGTAGCGATTGACGTAATTGTACACATGTCGTCACATGTAAGCTTCATGCCATTCGAAATCTTCTGACTAATGAAGTCTTCTGTAATGTCACACATGTTAGCAGCATTAGTCATATCTATTGTATACTTAGGCTTTGCTACCTTAACTGTCTTTTTAATAGTTTTCTTCATAACTTAAATATTAACGTGACTCACAACATGCATCTCCACAAGCGAGATCCATAGAACCTCTCTCCTTCTGCTTAGCTGCCCACTCTTCTTTTCTCTTCTGGTCAGCTTCTTTAGCATTATTAAGAGCTTTCAACCAATCCTCAGACTTAACTATAACGAAGTCTGCGCCAAGATCTCTATCGTAGAATGTAATAAGGATATCGTCTTTCTTTACATCTGCCTCAACAGTCTTATCTGGGAATAACTTTGATGTCCACTCAATATGAGCGTCTTCTGGAACAACGTAAACGTCGTCAATTCCTCTTGCAGATCTTTCAATCGCCTTAACCTCAGCTGCTTCTACATCAACAATAATAGGCTTGCGATCAATGTTTATTATCTTTTTCATATGGGCTTAATGGTTTATTTTTATTATCTTTAAATCTATTCTTAAGCTTGAATCTAAATAGTTTGTTTATTAACACATCTCTAGTATCATCTTGATCTTTCATAACATCAACAATAAACTAAAACTAATGCATAACTATTTGTTTTATTAGTTCCGGATCATCGTTTAGCGTACGTCCGATCTATCTACAAACTTTATCTATATTCATTACTTTTCTACATCTTCAATTGCCACAATATCGTAAAGAGATACAAGCTGTGAATCCTTGAGTAAGTCGAAATACATAGCTCCTCTAGCGGATCTGTATATAACAATATCGCCAACCTTGATAGGCATCTGCTGTATCTTTTCATCACTATATGGGTGTGTGTACTCATATGGTAACTTAAGTACTACAGCTCTAGAGAAATCTGAATCAACTTCCTTAATCTCTGTCTTTACTTCATCATAATCAACTGCCTCGATCCCATCCTTATCCTTCTTAGGCTTAGTATCTTTAGCCACAGGTTCGGAGATCTTCTTCTTAACTTTAACAGGCTCAAGCGGCTTTACCAAGAACATCTGTCTGAACTCATACTTTATTTTTGAGCTCAAGTCCTCAGCCAACTGAGTCTGATCTATCATCTTATCTTCCATATTACTTCTTCAATCCTTTAAGGTATTCAAGTAACTTAATCATGTTTCTCAATACTGTTTCCTTCTCAACAAGCAAACACTGAGGAGTATTCTCGTCGGCCTTTGTCTTGAGAGTATAAAGCTCGTTGTTGTATTCATTGAGCTTATTATCGATCTCGTCAAAGATATTTACGAATCTCTTCTTTTCGTCAACTTCCTCAACATAACCATTATCGAGAAGCATTTTGGCATATTCCTTTGAGATTCTATAAACTGAATTATAAGAAGAAACAACCGTTGAATTGTCTTCGTTTGAGCTATTGTGCTCTTCGTTATATACACTTTCGTACTGATCTGTATCAGCGTTATACTCAAATGTATCACCATTCTCCATTACGAAGAAAGGCTTAATAACCTTTAAAATCTTTGTCATATCCAATTGCTTTTATTGTTTTACGCTGCCATAACGAAATAATTTTCAAAAAGGTTGCAAATGGTGTATAAATTTTGTAAAAATAGCATTTTATCTGCAAATATGCAACTTTTTTAGCTTTTTTACGTTATGGGGATAGTAGGGGTTAGTCAGACTAAGAACCCTTTCTCTTATATATTCTCTTTAGGAGATCTACTTTAGTAGTACAGCTATTACAGTATAGTAAGACTATACAACTATAGTAGGACTATATAAGTATAGTAGAGCTATATATAAGCTTAACAATAATTGTAAGACTAATAATGATAATATGGATAAGAAGAAGTGTATAATAGATAAATATAACACAGTATACGGCTATGATGTATTTGTTGTTGTTAACCCAGATAAAGATACTTTAAATAAGCGGTTCGCTTGGAGCGGAAAGGATAAAGAGTTCTATAATTCTGATTACGACGATAGAGTTGCTATTACATGCTATGATGCTATAGATATAGAAAACAACAAATACTGTTTTGTAATTATAGTTAACTCATTTAGAGACGACATTGATCTTGTTAATACGTCAGCTCACGAAGCAACTCATGCAGCTCATGACATACTTTCGGAATGCCGTATAAAACTTTCCGAAGATACAGAGGAAGCGTATGCTTATCTAGTGGGCTATATCTCTGAATGTGTATTTAAAACAGCTAAGAAAGCATGAATTAGGCAGAGATGAGTGCTGTACTATATTATGCCGACTTCTTATCTCTACAATACTAGAATAAACCATGTACGGAATAGTGTAAGTATTTCTTTGTACACGGAGTGCCTGTAAATATAGCATACATTGTAGATTAGGATCCAATATACGATCTTGACAACCAATGGTTTTAGAAGAGCCTTAAAGAGTACAGTATGCTAAAGCATAAGTTTGGAGAAGATGGGGCTATGAGCTTTATTAAAAACCTATGTAATCTTGGGGTAGCAGGGTCTGTAAATGCTACACAGATGATGAAATATATACATAGATATGATGAAAAATAGGAACGAGATAAGGCATTTAGAGCATTTAAATTTAATAGATCAAAGAAGAAATACACACATTTAACACGTAACGACGATGGTGAAATTATAGAGGAAGAGTGCACAAAATACATAGCCCATGCTGAGCGAAATAGCAAAGGATAAAGAATACTTAAGAGCGGCAGAAATAATACAAAGAGCCGAGAGAAACGGCAGAAGATTAGGATTTTACGAACCAGATAAAGATGAATCCATTTGATATAATATTCATGTTTTTAATACTTCCAATAGTAGCTACTACTACATGTTGGATAATACTTAAAGAGGGTAAAAATAATGGGAAAGATTAGTAAATATAGCAATTTGTACGATAAAGATGGTAACTTCTTGCACAAGCCAGGAAATTATTCAATTGAAGAACTTGAGGAACTTGTAGATACACTTGACAAAAACTCTAAAGAGTTTGCAAATGCCACAGCAATCCTTATGCACATGTATGAGCAAAAAGGTAATCCTCATAGAGACGAACTTATACAAAAGCTTATTGAGCAGTCTAAAACAAAGACTACCAAGGCTGAAGTTATAAACGCTTTAAACGATATAAAAGATGAAGAAGCAAGAGAAAATGAGCCAGGAACAGAGGGATGCGTATCAGAACCTATTGAAGGAGATGGAGAATCTAGGGGAGGAAGCGAACCCAACGAGACAGATACTACAATTAGCACTGCAGCTTGATGAAAAAGGAGAGTTCTACAAATTTATAGAAGTATTCGGGGATAGCAGAATAGATGCTAAAACTGTTCTCTGATTGCCCTGAAACAGCAAAAATATTATTTGATATTATATACGGAGACGAAGGAATTAGACTTAGTTCAATTGATTAGACAGCTTAGGGATTACGTAATTCTAGACAGAAAAGATTACGAAAAACTCGTACAAAATAGTAAACCAACAGAGTGTAGCAAGAGTGCTTTAGAGGCTAGAGACGCCCAAATAAAACTGTTAGAGCAACAGCTAGCACACCAGGAAGACTGGGTTAACTACTGGAAGAATAAATACGAAAAGTGTCTAGAAGAATTAAAGAAGAATACTAAAAGCAGGATTAAATGGTGGAGATTCTAAAAACAATGAAGATTCCAACAGAGCAAAATAAGCATCTTCCATGTGTAACAAATAAAGCGTATGAAATAACTCTATACTTAATGTTTAATAGAGAATTCATGAATGATGCATATAGAACATTTCGTATTATTAGCCGGGGCTTATAACCTCGGCTTTTTTGTTTTTATTTTTTTATTTTTTAAACCGTTGTGTGGGTGTGGAAATGGGAAACATACTCGACAAGCTCGAAACAAAAATATTTTTTGATTTTTCGAATTGTTGCAAATGTACATAAACGCGAAACAGAAAAAACTATACCCCCGGGCTTCAGATTCAAATCCGGATACCCCCGTCATCATTATCTCGTCACAAACCGGTTCACCTGCAACAAGTTGCGGGTATTATGCCTAACTAAACCAGGGGCATAATAGAGCATCTAAGCAGTGCAGCAGCAGTGATGGCTATAACACTTAATCAATAATAGCTTTGGATATGTAGCATACTCGATCCAAACAACTACAACAGAGAATGCAATGAATAACTATGCATATAACAACGTCTAACAAACACATATGTGTGCGTGAGACAAGAGATAATAAACATGTTTTACAATTTAATAAATTAAAATTATGATGTACAATGTAGTTAAGGCTGAGCTTATCAGCAACAAGAGTGAGTGGTCAATGGGTGGTGATGTAGCATCTGAGAGCAAGTGTGTAAAGCTTACCTTAGAAAATCCTGATGATTGGCAGGATGAGGGAGGCGTATTCATCTTCTTTCAGGAGCAGAGTCCACGTATCTTTGAGCGTTGGGCTAAGGTCTTTGAAGATCTTGGTAACAAAGTCATTGAAGGCGAGTCTATCCCAGAGCGCTTTCGTGTGATGAAGAATGTCGTAATTGACTGGTATAATCTTCCAGAGCCATGCTTCAAGAAGTATGACAAGAAGATCTATCACAAGGGTAATCTCATCCACAAAGTTGGTGATACTATTGTAGATAAGACTGGTAATACCAAGGTTTATACCAAGGTGAAAGTTGTGAGCTACAAGGTAGCACGTGGTGAGGACGGAGAGCTCGTATGGGCATTCGATCCTGAAGTGATCATTCAGAAGATGATTGGTCGCATTTACTTCCCAATGTCTACATTATCTAGTAAGCCTGCCGAAGACAGCAAGGATGATGTAGCTGATGAGGAAGAGTAGTAGTTAACCTGTAATCTAATACTATGGAAACACATTTATAATGTATTAGTAACAATTTAAAGCCGTTAGAATTTCAGCTCTAGTGTGGTGGAAATGATAGTTATATGAAGGTTAATGTTAAGTTTGCAAATGGTAATGGTATGGCATTCTTGGGTCGGGGTTATATTGCTTATGATGATAAGAGGGTGTTTGTGCGTTTGTATGCAACAAGTGATCTTACACATATTGGTGTAAAGATGTATCATCATCATGGTTATAGTTTTGCTTGGCCTAAGGCTAAAGAACTTGGCTTAGTTCAGCAAGATGAGTTTCGTAATGGCACAATGCTCAAGTTTAACAGAATAGTATTATTCTATAAAACAGAGTGCTACTATCAGTATCAACTCATGGCACAGTTAGAGATTGCGTTTAAGGTAATGGACTTCAAATTATTGTAATTATGGATAGATTTTGTTTGGTATCTATCATGCTGTTCGCTATGCAGCGTGATATGGTTGATTATTCAGTTGTTGGTGTAATCAATGCGATTGATAAATATCGTGGTACTATGCCACGTGTTGATTATCTTGAACTTGTGTTCTCTGATGCTCTTTATGAGCATGTCATACATGATGCATCATTCGGAATATATGACAAATACATTGAGAACCGACAGTTTATAGAAAGAATATTACCATTCTAGTATTAAGGCCTGGCACAGAAATGTGTCGGGTCTTTTTTTAAAATCGCTTTCAGATCTATCATCAATTATACGCACAGTCTCTCCCAAACACTTTCCACTGCTACGCAGTGCAGGCGTCCCGCCTGGCCTCCGGCATTCGGAAGATCAGCGGGATGTATGCTATTAGGAATGAGTGAGGATGGGGATTAAATAATCTCCACACACCCAAATCCTATGATATCCTTAAAGGGGATAACCAGCAATGGTGTTAATATATAGCGATTTAACAAAATTGTAAAACATATAAATTCTCAAAGTTATGATTACGTATGACGTTGTAAGTGCATCTCTTAAGCATATTAAGAATGCAAACAAGATCGAAGGTGTGACAAATTCTAGTAGTTGGTACATTTCTCTGGAACTTGAAGATCCAGACGATTTCTACGCAACAGCTGGACAGTACATTATCATGGACACTTCAAAGACTCACAGAGCATTTGAGGCGTGGAAGAATCTCTTTAAGGTTAAATGTCTTGGAGAAGATGAGAAGCTGGATAAGTCGAAAGACTATACTATCCAAGGTGATGATATCGAGAACCCTAAGATGAAACAAATCAAGGGTGTCGTATTCATGAGCAAAGTTCTTCCACAACCAATGGTAAGAAAGTACACATCCAATGTAAAGGATGGAAAGGGCAATGTTCTGCACAAATCCGGAGATTGGATCGTTGGTCGTAACGGCAAAATCAAATTGTATACTACAGTATCAATATGCTGTAGAATGCAGAGAACTACTGATGAGGATGGTGAGACAGCATATGACTGGGCTCCAGGAGAAGATCCTGAGACAGTCATGAGTCAGCAGATTGCATCGTTCTTGTATCCATTAGAGGAAGCAGGAATAGAGGCAAAGGCGAAAGCCAAAGTCGATACTCCAGAATCAGAACCGGAACTAGAAGATGATGGTGAAGCCGATGACGAAGAATAACAAAAATGAGCGCGTATGCCGAGAGGCGTACGTCGCTTGTTTTTTGAGTGTTTATATTTAACATCAATTATACGAAGTTTAATCAATAAATATATCAAGTATGAAAAAGAACAAAGGAACAAATTACATAGATCATAGATTTCCATGTGCAGACATGATTAAACATATCATTGTCGGTAAAGAATGTATCGCACCAATTGATATTCATGGGGAGATATTATACTTCATAATACAAGGCTAAAGATTCCATATGTAATTGATAATATACTCATTTAAAATAGGTTACTAATTGCTAAGCGTAGCAACATTGGCATGATACATATCATTGTCTGTGAAGATAGTGATATGTTTATTTAAGATAAAAGACATTAAGACTCCATATACATTGATTGCACAATTGAGGTTTTTGCCAAGAGTGGTAAATAGTAGATTTTGTTTCGTGTACCATGGTCTGTGAGGATAGTGGTACATTTTTAATTTAAACTCAGCTAGGGAGAGTCTAAAATTGTCACTGATGAGACCTAGACGAAACTACATTTGCATCATACTGTAGTCTGATATTCATTATTCATAAGCATTTTTCTAGACCCCATATACAATTGTCTGTGAAGATAGTTGTATTAAACCGTTATCTCATGCGGTATACAAACAAGGACGACGGAGCGCCTACGCTAACGTGATAAATCGTAGGTAGTAATGTGGCGTTCATGGTCCCAAGCCCATGACTACAACACGTGCTTATGGTACTTGCAAAGCTATAAGATGTCGATTGTGGGACACAGAGGGTAGATGGCAATTACGGTAGCCTGAGTTAAAAGCCGTTGAACCTTTAAATGGGTTTACATGTAAAACCGAGAACTAAATAAGCCCACCTAATTGCAGAAGGTACGAAGAAGAGGATGCTAGTTCTCTATGACAATCCGGAGAGACGGATAGTGGTTATTATACACTTACTGAAGTAAGAGGGTATACTATGTACAAATGCATTATATGGATATTGTACTTGGCTATATGAAGCGCAACATGGCGACGGTTCGAGTCCAGTAACCACTACACCTTTATTAAATCTTTTTAGTTACACAACAGGTTTTATTTCCATGCAGGCATATTGGTTCGTGAGGATAGATATGCCATTTTTATCGATTATTAATCAAACATTATATAGTTATGGATGAAAACAAACATTCTTTCATGGACCAGCTAAATCTGTTCTTTGTAGGAGCAGTTATTGGCGCTATTATTGGAGCCTGCTTTAGTATTAATGTCTATAAAGGCAGAAATATTAAGGCAGAGAATAAGTTAAAAGCATATGAACAGTACTATAAATGTACTGAGACATTGCTTGACTCTCTCGATGGTACACATGATCTTGACCTTATGGATACAGACCTTGAGACAGATTATGGTGTTGATTATTTAGAAGCAAAGTCCAAAGTAGATGAACTAATTGCAAAGTAGTATGAATGAATTCGAAAAAGAAGAACATACGGAAGACATCTGGTACTCGTAATAGATATAAGCCAGGGCAATTAGTTACAATTTGTAAAGATGTATTTAGAATTAGGAAAAACACATCTGCTTTTACAGATTGTTACATGTGTAATTTAAATTTACAGCAACAAAAAGAATGGTGTAAGTATTGTCTTCATAACTTACATTGGTGCTATTTTGAATTAATTAAAAAGCATAAGGGTTGAGTTGCATCAACCCTAAGTGTTTAATGTAGCCGTAGGGAGTCCAAAGCCTCCAAAGGGAAACCGAATTACAGATGGAACACAAAGCTCAAGTATAGGTGAGAAGTAGTCCTATACAAGTAAACAATGTTTTAAATTATCAAAATTATGAACATTTTAGAGAAATTGTTGGGTGAAGCATACCCAAAGCTTGGGTCAGCAGTTTGCGCTGACGGTAACAGAACAATCGTAACAGTGTCTCGTACATTGTCTCCAGATCATGTTGGTTTGGACTCTCCTAGTTATGTGGAGACTAAGTTCAAGAAACACATTCCAATCTTGACATCTATTGACGTTGAACTAGACGCCGTAACAGAGGAACAGACCATCAAGGTAACAGTTAAAGTTGATGGTAAATTCAACAGCATCGATAACTTGAGACATCTTGCATTTATCGCTAGAGGAATTAGCGAGATTGCAGAGGAAAGACTCAGCGAGCCTAATGCAATTAAGGCTATTGGTCTGGATTGTAAACCATTCATTTGTACAGACAATGAATCAGAAGAAACACAAGCAGACGCATAACCAGGCGGTTAAGCCACAGTCAGCAAAAGGGAAACCTGATGCTGAATATCTTAACTACAAGGTAGTTGCCAAGGAGGGAGGATCTACAATGATCCTCTCTTCAGGATTGAGTAAAGTCAATGCTAAATCTCTTGAGAACACTTTGAATAGTTATATTAATAACAAGCATTCAAATGTTCCCGGAGCTGGTAAGACAAGTGTTAAATTCTTAACAATTCATTAAGTGATAAAGAATGGGTGTAAAATTATACGAGAAGCCGGATCGCAGTCCTGGTCCGCTAGTTGCGATAGTTGTGATAATAATATTGTTACTCATGACATCGAAGTGTCATGCACAGCAAAAAGCTGTAATTGATACTATGACGTGTAAGGTTGAATGTATTAAACAAATAGTACAGAAACCTAGTTCTAACGGTAAAACCGTTAAGTATATGGCTGTATATATTGATAAATCAGTAGGATTCTCAGAGATTATTCCAATCTCGAAGAGTGTTGTAGATTATATCGGTACATGCAAGCAATTCTCTATTGAGCCTACACTTGGCATTAGGTTAAGAAATGGTGTAATTACATCAATTGTTCGATACAAAATTAAATTTGTACACAAATGAAATTTAGTAAAGGAGACGTAGTACGCCGAGTATTGCCTAGTGGTACAATGGTAGGTGGTTTAATGGTTGTAACATCTTACGCTGGCGGTAAGTTCGTAGCTGTCAGAGATATAGCAACTGGAAAAAACTATGTAGATAGGTCAGAAAGCCTGAAAAAAGAAGGAAAAACAACAAAGATTATAATTAGTGAAGATGATATGGATAAAATCGACGCAATGAAAGGTGTTGGTGCATTCTATCATAGCATATCACCTGTATATGATAGGCTGTATGCTAATCAATCAAGATTTGTATGTTTTGTACTAGCTTACACCAAGGGTGAGACCATACATAGAACATATCAACTTGGAAAAGTATCTAGAGTGCTTCGAAAAGTTGATGAAATTCGTAAAGGATACGAAATAGTTCCAGTTAAGCAACCGATGTACAAGTTACAATTAATTTGTGAACTATGATTAAAAATCTTAGTCCTGGCAGAATCTACAAAATAAATGGCATTGTTGTTAGGGCTAAACGTCAATACAATTGCAATGGGTGTATCTTTAATAATCCTTTCTCTTGTCCAAGAGTAAAAGATTTAAAGAATTTAAATGAAGAATCACCATCATGCATTGAAGACGGAATAATTTTTATTAGTCCTTAATTATGGCAAAACGTAGAAAAAACGGACAAATGTCTGACGAAGAATTAGAAGTTAGACGTCATCATGCTTCATTGCGTAGACTTAAATCGCATTGTAGCAATTCAAATGTAGTTTTAAAGAACTACGAGTCTGCAAATCCTGATGATATGTGTGTACTATCGTTAGAAGATGTAGACTTGGGATCAAGGAAGAGTTATTTAACAACAGATAACGATTCATGGTTTGTCAGTGAAGACGACTATGATGAGATATCACAAATAGCATTATATCTATGAAAAGAGAATATGCAGAACTATTCGTAGCAATAGTGTTAATAATTATTTCAGCGTTCCCGTTGTTTGATATACTGTCAAACATAGATAGCACAATTAATGTCAGCGCTTTTTCGCTAGCAATAATAGTTATTATGTTGATAGTTGTATTGTTCTCCAGTATTATATACTTTATATCTTACTGGACAGATAAGTTTAATTAGTTGCATTTCAAGGGGGCAGTTTATACTGTCCCCGAGATTTATTAGGTTAGAGGCCTACATAACAGTTCAAGTCTGTATAAAATCACGCATTATAGCGCCCTGGGGAGAGTTTCGGCAGTATCTAAGAAAGGGGTAAAAACAAGACGAAAAACTGCCATTTGGACTTGTAGCTCAGTTGGTTAGAGCAACAGACTCATAATCTGGAGGTCCTAGG
>JAJXAL010000141.1:0-6773 GCA_021628325.1 Segatella copri
TTGCCATTAAACTTGAGATACTTCACGGTCTTACCATTCACAAACCAGTTGCTGTTCTTATCGGTATCTGCAATATACACCGATTTGATTTCTACCGGCTCCTTACTCTGCTCGTTGCTGAGCTTCACTCTGAGTTCCTCTCCGCCAAAAGATACATGAACCACTTGTCGACAAGAACGGTTGCTCAAGCTTTCCTTAGGCATATCTCCTTTACCAGTCCATTCCACTGCAGTAGCCCAAGATCCTTTCCATACCTTCTGGGCAAAAGCTACAGAACTTGACGTAGCCAACACGAGCGCCAGCGATAAGATTTTGATTGTTTGTCTATTCATTGTTATTATGATGCCTTTAATGTTTCTATTGTTGTTGACGATGCAAATTTACTAATAAGTAATGAAATAACAGGTATTTAATAGTTACCATTACTTTTCTATTTGTTTCATACTTGCAAAAAGGGCGCAAAAAGATAAAGAAACAAAAAGAAATGAAACATTTTGTTGCATTAGAATTTGTTTCTTTCATTGTTTTTTGTTACTTTTGCAGCCGTAACAACCTATTTTAAACAAGAAAACAGACAGGAAATATGAAGCATATCAGACATTGGCTCACGGCACTCTTCGCTATCACTATCTCGCTCATGGTATGGGCTGATAGTGGTGAACTTTTCACATCGGGCAAACTGTCAAGTTCGCTTATCAACTGCATTGTGCAGGATAAATACGGATATATCTGGGTGGGAACCGAATACGGACTCAGCAAGTTCGACGGCTACCGCTTTACCAACTATCTGCACAACGAAGAAGACACAACCTCCATTACTGACAACATTATCTCCGACCTGCTGGTAGATAAGAAAGGTAACCTGTGGATAGGTAGTGCCAAGGGACTGATGCGCTATAATTATGAGACGAACGATTTCGCCCGTCTCCAGTTTCCTGATGGCAGAAAGCCACGTATCTATTCTATGGTAGAAAGTCACAATGGCGATATCCTGCTGGGTACTGCAGGATATGGTCTCTATTCTGTAAAAGACAGAAATACCCAGAAAGGAACAGACGACCTTTTCACTATCAGACAGGAAAGGCAATACGCTGAGCGCGATTCTGATGTATTCTTTACCCATATCTACGAAGATAAGCATCATTATCTCTGGCAGAGTAGCCACCTTTCTATCTTCACCCGTTTCATCAAGAAACAAGGCAAGGTGCAGCGCAAAGACTTCAAATCGCCATGCGGAGCACCTGTGGCTTTCATCCAACATCGTCCGCAGACCATGCTCATCGTCTGCATGTATGGCATCGTCTATTATGATTACCGCACAGGCCGCATCGCTGATGCCGGCTACGACTTTGGCGGTTATCAGAATAATGTAACCATCAACAATGCTACCTTCGACCACGAAGGCAACCTCTATATCAGCACTTCTGAACATGGTGTTCTCATGATCAGAAAGGGAAGCAACAGGGTAGAACAGTTGGAGAACAGTAACAGCAGTTTCAATCTGGCTACCGCCTTCGTCAACGATATCATCGAAGATAAGGACAACAATCTCTGGATAGGATGTTACAACAAAGGTCTGTACCTGATCAACCAGCGCCAGCAGGCTTTCAACAGCTGGAGTTTCTCTGCACAGAACTACATCATCGGAAGCAGCGTTTCATCTATTGCACAAGGCGAAAATGGTGAAACATGGTGTACGGTACAGAACAGTGGTGTGTTCTGTTTTGACGCTTCAGGCAAGATTATCGCCCACCCTCAGTCACCTGCAGGTACCTGCATCATCTATAAAGACCGACGTGGCGATTACTGGATCAGCAATGGCAGCGCACTCTACAGCTACAACCCTCATACAGGTACATACCAGCAGAAACTCACCTTTACCAGCGCCGGCATCTACTGTATGACCGACGATGCACAGGGCAACCTTTACATTTCCGTATACAGCAAAGGCCTATATATATATAATGTGGAAAGCGGCAAGGTTACCGTTCTGAATATGCAGCAAAGAGGCGATAAAGGATTTCTCTGCAACGACTGGGTGCGAAGCATGGCGCTCGACCATACAGGCCATTTATGGATAGGAACCTCTAATGGAGTTTCCTGTCTCAATACCAAAACGCTCAGTTTCAAGGATTTCGGATGGCTCAACATTCTGAAAGACAGACAGGCGAATGGTATCTGCGAAGGAAAGAACGGCGATATAATCATCGGTACCGAAGAAGGACTCTATCTGTTTGACAGAAAGAGCAACAAGACGAAGAACTTCCCTCATGCGGAAGCATTGAAAGGCAAGCAGGTCTGCAGCATCATCAAAGACCAGAAGGGTGACTTGTGGGTAAGTACAACCATGGGCATCTGGCAGTACGAACAGAAGAACAGACAGTTTATCGGGCACATCAACGGCAACGGACTTACTACCCGTGAGTACGTGCTGGGTTCTTCCATGCATACCGCCAGCGACCTTATCGCCTTCGGAACCAGTGACGGTATTACAACCTTCTATCCTGACGTTGTCAGAGCCAAGAAGATGGAACTGGGAGATGTACATCTCACCAATTTCATCATCGACGGAAAGCCAATCAACTGTATGGTCAAAGACTTCAGCATTCCTTACTCCCAGAATTCATTCACTCTGGAGTTCTCGCTGCTCAACTACAGGAACACCGATAATATCAGTTTCCAATACCGCATCAACGACGGCAAATGGAACAGCACCAATGAGGGAGCCAATGCCGTAGCATTCAACAAGTTGAAACCGGGCGACTATACGCTGGAGGTGAGAGCTACCAGCAATGGCAGATATTCCAAGAATCCTACCATCATCAACATCAAGGTATGCGACCCTTGGTATGCATCACCCGAGGCATATCTCCTCTATATCCTGATCATAGCAAGCGTCATCCTGTATGTTATCTATACATACGAGCGCCGCCGCAAGGCAGACCTGGAAGAGACCAAGATGCAGTTTCTCATCAATGCCACCCACGATATCCGCTCGCCGCTGACATTGATCATGGGGCCGCTCAACAAGCTAAAAACAAGGTTAACAGATGCCGAAAGCAAACAGGATATCGATACCATCGACCGCAATGCCCAGCGCCTCCTACTTCTGGTAAACCAGATACTTGATGAGCGAAAGATAGACAAGAACCAGATGCATCTCCATTGCCAGGAGACTCCGCTCAAGGATTTCCTGCATGGCATCGTATCGCTCTACCGCTTCAATGCACAGGAGCGCAACATCACCCTTTCGCTCAAAGAAGACGAAAGCCTCAGCAGCGATAAAGGCAAGCTGAAGGTTTGGATAGACCGCATCAACTTTGACAAGGTTATCTCCAACCTGCTCTCCAATGCCATGAAGTATACCTTTGATGGCGGC
Organism: Segatella copri; assembly: GCA_021628325.1. Taxonomy (GTDB): domain Bacteria; phylum Bacteroidota; class Bacteroidia; order Bacteroidales; family Bacteroidaceae; genus Prevotella; species Prevotella copri_R. The sequence continues at coordinate 3,380 of JAJXAL010000141.1, forward strand.
GAGATTACTGTCATCATAGGTAAAGACGAAAAGAATGCCATCATCAGGGTAGAAGATACAGGCATCGGACTGAAGGAAGAAAAGACTGACCGCCTCTTCGAACGTTTCTATCAGGGAAACAACAGCAGCGGTCTCCATATCGAAGGAACCGGTATCGGACTCAACCTCTGTAAGGCATTTGTAGAAATGCACGGAGGCAAGATTAAGGCCTACAACCGTACCGACGGCATCAAGGGTTCCTGCTTCGAAGTAAGCATTCCGCTGGGCAACAGCCATCTGCAGCCAGGCGAGATACTAGAAGAAGAAGACAAGAAGGAGCAGGAGATTACCAAAAAGAAAGTACAGGCCAACCGCAACTTCAATATCCTGATAGTTGACGATGACAGCGAGATTGCCCAGTACATCAAGACCGAACTGAGCGACTGGTACCGCTTTGAGCGTGCCTGCAACGGCAAGGAGGGTTTGAAGATGCTGCTCACCGGCAAGTACGACCTCGTGATAAGCGATGTGATGATGCCGGAGATGGATGGAATCACCATGCTCAAGAACATCAAGAATAACAGCAACATCAGCGATATTCCTGTCATCCTGCTCACCTCAAAGAGCGAGGTGGAACACCGGTTGGAGGGACTTCGCAGAGGAGCCGATGCTTTCCTGGCAAAGCCGTTCGACATGGAAGAGTTGCATATCCTTATCGACAACCTGGTGGATAATGTGCGACGCATCCGCGGCAAATACAGCGGAGCACAGGGCCAGAAGGCGAAGATTGAGCAGATTCAGGTAAAGGGCAATAACGATGCCCTGATGGAACGCGTGATGAAATATATCAACGGCCACCTTGCCGATCCCGACCTCAATGTAGAGAAACTTACCGAGGAGGTAGGTATCAGCCGTGCACAGCTCCACCGTAAACTAAAGGAGATTGCTGGTGTTTCTGCCGGAGAATTTATACGTAACCTCCGACTGGAACAGGCGGCACGACTCATCGAAGAGGGGCAGATTAATATCACGCAGGTAGCCTACTCTGTAGGTTTCAACAACCAGACCCACTTCTCTACCGTGTTCAAAAAACACTATGGCATGTCGCCTAGCGAGTATGCTGAAACAAAGAGAAATGAAAAATAAACGACCGCTATATATATAAAAGGTATTTTTTCGTATCTTTGCAGCAGAAACAATAACAATACAAACTAACGATCTGCAAAGATATGAAGAAATACCTCATTTTATTATTTACGGTACTTACATCACTACATGTTTCTGCACAGAGTGATGGTTCACAGTTATGGCTCGGAAAGCAGTATGCTAACTCATGCCAAGTCATCTCACAGTTGCCTGATGATGCAACAGCCAAGATTGCCAAGCAGGAGTTAGAAAACAACTGGCGTGGCAAGAATGTTGAGCTCAAGATAGACAAGAGTCTCAACCTGGGCGAGGGCTATAACATCTACGCCCGTCCTGCCCAGCAAGGCGACAACATTCAGTACGAAGCAACTATCACCGCCAGCAATCCTATCGGTTTGCTCTATGGTGCCTACGAGTTGATTCGACTTCAGAACACTGATGCCTACAACACAGGTAGCGGCAATCAGCAGAACTTCAGCAAAGCTATCGATGAGACCGAGAAACCACAAGTGGGTCTCCGCATTCTCAACCATTGGGATAATCTCGATGGCAGCATCGAACGTGGCTATGCCGGAAAGAGCATCTTCAAATGGGAAGAAATCAAACTCGGCAAAAACGGTAAGGGCGGCAGCATCAGTAAGAGTCTGCACGACCGTCTTATCACCTACGCCCGTGCCAACGCCTCTTTGGGCATCAACGGCAGCGTGCTCAACAATGTGAATGCATCGCCAAAGATGATGACAGCAGAATATATTAATAAGGTAAAGATCATCGCCAACATTCTGCGTCCTTATGGCATCCGGGTATACCTCAGCATCAACTTCGCTTCGCCTATGGCTTTGGGCTACACCAAGACTGCCGACCCACTGGATAAGAAGGTTCAGCAGTGGTGGAAGAAGAAGGCAAAAGAGATATATGCTACCATCCCTGACTTTGGCGGTTTCCTCGTAAAAGCTAATTCTGAAGGGCAGCCTGGTCCTGGCGACTACCACCGCACACATGCCGATGGAGCCAACATGCTTGCCGATGCCGTCAAACCATACGGAGGCATCATCATGTGGCGAAGCTTTGTATATGGTGCTAACCATAAGGGAGAAGACCGTGTAAAGCAAGCTGTCAGCGAATTCAAAGGTATGGATGGCAAGTTCCGTGACAACGTCATCCTACAGTCAAAGAATGGTCCGCTCGACTTCCAGCCTCGTGAGCCATACGCTCCTATCTTCGACAACATCAAACAGACTCCTCAGATAGCAGAACTTCAGATTACCCAGGAATATCTTGGTCAGTCTAAGCATCTCACCTATCTCGCTCCTATGTGGAAGGAATTCTTTGGCTTTGTTAATCCAGACAGACTGGTTGGAATCTCAGGTGTAGCCAATATCGGTGATGATGCCAACTGGTGCGGTCATCCGTTCTCTCAGGCTAACTGGTATGCTTTCGGCAGATTGGCATGGAATCCTTCACTTACAGCTGAGGAGATTGCTCACGAATGGATCGTACAGACCTACGAAAATCAGGACGAGCGATTCACTAAACCTGTAGAGATGATGATGATGACTTCGCGCGAAGCTTGCGTCAACTATATGATGCCTTTGGGCTTACATCATATCTTCAAGTTCGATCACCACTACGGTCCGGAGCCAGATGGTTTCATCGCAAGTTATCCTTTGGAATGGTGTCCGGTCTACTACCATAAGGCAGATGCACAGGGCGTAGGTTTCGACCGGTCATCCAAGGGCACAGATGCTGTCGGTCAGTACCCAGAACCATATCGCAGTCTGTATGATAACATCGAGACCTGTCCTGAAGAATATCTTCTCTGGTTCCATCATGTGCCTTGGACTTACAAGATGAAATCAGGCAGCACCCTCTGGCAGGAACTCTGCATGAAGTACAACATGGGTGTGGCGATGGTAGAAGTATACCGCGACTTCTGGCATACCTCAGCCAAGCAGTATATGAAGGGGCATGAGCAGGAATGGCAACATACAGATTCTCTGCTCAATGTACAGTTGGAGAATGCAAAGGAATGGCGCAATACCTGTCTCAAGTATTTTCAAACCTTTTCTAAAATGAAGATTTATGAATAAGATTGTATTATCTTTTCTTGCATTATTATGCTGCATCAACATACAAGCTGGAGTGAAACTGCAGAAGCAAGGCTCTGCAACCCAGCTTGTTGTCAATGACAAGCCGATGCTTCTCCTGGCTGGTGAGTTGAGCAACTCTGCCGCAACGAGTCCTGCCGACATCAGGAAAGCATTGAAAC
>JAJXAL010000142.1:0-6726 GCA_021628325.1 Segatella copri
GCATAGCAGATGAACTTGGCAAACAGCTGGCAGGAGTCATCAACATCTTCAACCCAGAAATGCTGGTCATCGGAGGTGAAATGTCGGTTACAGGCGACTACCTCACGCTACCGGTAAAGATGGGTATCAAGAAATTCTCTCTCAACATCATGAATGAGGATTCTAAAATCGTCACCTCAAGTCTGAAAGGTCTTGCAGGAATCACGGGAGCCTGCCTGATGGCAAGATACCGGCTTCTGAATGAGAACATCGACAAATAAGGAATTTAAACAACCAATACAAAACCTATTTTAAGTATGAAGAAGTCTCTTCTTGTTGCACTATGCCTGGGGCTGGCAGCCATAACAGTTGCCGCCCAGCGCAACTACAGCCAGGTAGACCCCATCCAACCTGTGCCAACCGCCAAGCAGATGGCATGGCAGAAACTGGAAACCTATGCTTTTATCCATTTCGGCCTCAACACCTTCAATGATAAGGAATGGGGATACGGAAATTCGGATGTAAAGACCTTCAATCCTAAGAAACTGGATTGCGAACAATGGGCAAGAACCCTGGTTGCTGCGGGCATGAAAGGAGTCATCATTACTGCCAAACATCACGACGGCTTCTGCCTCTGGCCTACACGCACCACAGATTACTGCATCCGCAACACACCTTATAAGAATGGTGAAGGTGATGTGGTAGGAGAACTCTCCCTAGCATGCAAGAAATACGGTTTGAAATTCGGAGTTTACCTCTCGCCTTGGGACAGACACCAGGCAAGCTACGGTTCTCCCTACTACCTGAAACTCTACCAGCGCCAGCTCAAGGAACTTTTGAGCAACTACGGCGAACTTTTCGAAGTATGGTTTGACGGAGCCAATGGAGGAGACGGCTGGTACGGAGGTGCCGAAGAAAGCAGAACCATCGACAGAAGGAACTACTACAATTTTCCTAGGATTTTCGAAATTGTTGACAGTTTACAACCCAATGCCATTCTTTTCGGTGATGGCGGACCGGGATGCCGATGGGTAGGAAATGAAAATGGATTTGCAGGCGAGACCTGCTGGTCTACAATACCATCCAACACCGTCTATCCAGGCTTCAAAGACTACAAACAGTTGCAGTTTGGATGGGAAGACGGCGACCAGTGGACACCAGCTGAGTGCGATGTTTCTATCCGCCCGGGATGGTTCTACCATGAGAAAGAAGACAGTAAGGTAAAAACCGTTGAAGACCTGTGCGATCTCTACTACAAGAGTGTAGGACACAACGCTACCATGTTACTCAACTTCCCGGTAGACAAGGATGGACTCATCCACCCTATCGACTCTGCAAATGCAGTAAACTTCCACAGGAAAATCCGACAAGAATTATCTGTCAATCTACTGAAAGGCATCACACCTAAAGTAGACAGCCAGCAAGGCAAGCACATTGGCAAGAATATCACAGACGGCCAGTATGACACCTTCTGGGCTTCTAAAAAGAAAAAAGATGCCTATATCGAGTTTCAACTCGGAAAGCCAAAATCTATCACACGCCTCATGCTCCAGGAATACATACCTCTGGGGCAGCGCGTAAAAGCCTTCTCAATCTATTACCAACAAGGCAAAAACTGGGTAAGGCTCGACCCTAAGGAAGAGACTACCACTATCGGCTACAAGCGAATACTTCGCTTCGATAAGATTACTACAAGTGGCATCCGCATCGTAATCGACGGATGCGGATGCCCTTGTATAAACTCTGTTTCAGCATTCTAATAACTAGAAAGAAGTACGAAAAATTTTATAACTAACAATAAATAATAGCCCTATGAACAAAAGAGCAAATTTGTATTTTGCAGCGCTTTTAGGTGCGATGTCACCTCTTTGCACTGTTTCTGCATTGGCTGCTCAAAGCAATTCTACCATTGCTACAGCTACCCAGCAGCAAAACTCATGTACAGGTACTGTTAAAGACGCTACCGGAGAACCTATCATCGGCGCTACCATCAGAATCGAAGGTAAGACCGGTGGAACCGTAACTGACCTGGATGGTAACTTCACCCTCAGCAACATCGAAAAGGGTGCCAAACTTACCATCACTTATGTGGGTTACAAATCACAGACCCTCACATGAAGCGGTAGTCCACTCAACATCACTTTGCAGGATGATGCCAACATGCTTGAAGAGACCGTAGTCATCGGTTACGGTACAGTAAAGAAGGCTGACTTGGCTGGTTCTGTGGCAGTTTTGGACAGCAAGAGTTTCAAGGACCAGCCTGTTGCACGTGTTGAGGATGCCCTCAACGGACGTATGTCTGGTGTGCAGGTAATGTCAAGCGGTGTTCCTGGTGGAGCCATGAAGATTCGTGTACGTGGTACAAGCTCTGTAAACAAGAGCAACGACCCTCTCTACGTAGTAGACGGTATCGTTCGCGAGACAGGTCTTGAGGGTATCAGCCCTGAAGATATCCAAAGCATCCAGGTATTGAAGGACGCATCTTCTACCGCCATCTATGGTGCCCGTGGTGCCAATGGTGTTGTGATGGTACAGACCAAGAGCGGTTCTGCCGGTGCTACACAGGTAACATTCGATGCAAGTTTCGGCATCTCTAACGCTTACCACATTCCTGAGGTAATGGGAACCAAAGAATATGCACAGGCTTTGATTGACTACAAGGGTGTAGCCAAGAGTGCCATGCAAGGTTATCTTGACGGAACCAAACCAGGTATCGACTGGATGGACGAGTTGCTCCAGACTGGAATCACCCAAAACTATAAGGTAGCAGTTTCTCAGGGCAATGAGAAGACTCAGACCTACTTCTCTGCCAACTATATGGACCAGAAGGGTGTTATCACAGATACAAAATCAAGACGTTACGCTATCAAGGCTAACATGCACAATAAGATTTTCGACTGGTTAGAGATGACCACCGATATCAACCTTGCTCAGACCGACAACTCTGGTGCAGGTTTTGCGCAGAACCAGTCTAACCCTATCTGGGTAGGATTGAACTACTCTCCAACGATGGAAATGATGGCGCCTAACGGCAACTACAATGTGGATCCTTACAACTGTATCCAGAACAATCCTTACGGTATTCTCCATGATGGCGACAACGACCGCAAGCGTACCATGGTAACCGGCCACATTGACTTGAAGTTCAACCTTCTCAAAGGCTTGACATTCACCACCACAAATGGTATCGACTATAATGATTATAAGTGGTACAACTTCACTTCAACCAGAGTAAATGTTTCAGGTAACTCCATGACAAATGGCGATGCTACAGTAACCGCTTTGCAGTCTACCAACAATTTGACTTACATGGGCAAGTGGGGCGAGCACGCATTGACAGCTACCGGTGTATGGGAAGTTTCTTCTAACGAGGTTCGCAAAATGCAAATGACCGGTACCGGTATTGCCCACGAGCAGTTAGGTTACTGGAATATCCAGGATGCAGCTTCCAAGAATCCGACTAATGGTTACAGCAAGTGGACCATGCTCTCTGGCGTTGCCCGCGTTATGTACAACTATGCCGACCGCTACATGCTGACCGGTACATTCCGTGCCGATGGTTCCAGCCGTTTCACCAACAAGAAGTGGGGTTACTTCCCATCTATCGCAGGTGCTTGGACTGTTTCTAACGAAAAGTTCTGGGAGCCTATCAGAAATGCAGTAGAATACATGAAGATCCGTGCCAGCTATGGTATCATCGGTAATCAGGACATCGCTCCTTATTCTACTCTTGGAACTTTGGAATCAACAGGTTTCTCATACGGAACAAACCAGTCTTATACAGGTTACTGGGCAAACAGTTTTGCTACACCAGACCTGACCTGGGAGAAGGTTCACCAGTTTGACCTCGGTGTTGACCTCGGTTTCTTCGGTAACCGTTTGAGCATCAGTTTCGACTACTTCAACAAGACCACCAAGGATGCTCTTTTGCAGACGGCAGCTCCTGGCTACTTGGGTGCAACCAAATATTGGGTAAATGCCGGCGAGGTAAACAACAAGGGTGTTGACGTAACCATCAATGGTCAGATTATCCAGACCAAGGATTGGTCATGGTCATCTACACTAAATGCCAGCTACATCAAAAACAAGGTAACCAAGATGACAGCCGATGAACCTATCATTTATGGTGAGAAGCCAGCTCCTGGTACTGTTGACCCATGTACTATCATCAAGGAAGGTGAAGCTATCGGTACATTCTACGGATTCAAGTGGGCTGGAGTAGAAAAGAACGACAAGGGACAGTATGTAGACATGTACTATGCAGCAGACGGAACCAAGACTGCTTCTCCAAATGCAGGTACAGACCGTTTCGTATTGGGTCGCTCAAATCCTGATGTCACATTAGGTTGGAACAACACCATTACCTATAAGAACTGGGACTTCAACATGTTCTGCAATGCAGCCTTCGGTGCAAAACGTTTGAATATCGTACGTTTCGCAATGAATGCAGAGGTTGGTGCTTCAAGATTCGTTACAGACAAGGATCACTTCAGTAATATAGGTGTAACAATGCCTACCATCGGTGCAGAGAACAAGAACTATGGTAATTCAGACAAGTGGCTCGAGAATGCCGACTACTTCCGTTGTGAGAATATCAGCGTAGCTTATACATTCCCACGCAGCGTAACCAAGTTGGCAGACATCCGTCTTTCACTCTCAGCTCAGAACCTCTTCACCATCACAGGTTATAAGGGTATTGACCCAGCAGGTGCTTCTTTCAGTGATGCCAACGTAGACCGTGATAATGGTTTGGATATGGGTGCTTATCCTAATCCTCGTACCATCACAATGGGTGTTCGTGTAACCTTCTAAATTCAACAATCTAAAAACTGTAAGAATTATGAAAACTAAGAAATTATTATATACAGGTTGCTTCATGGCAGCTTCCATGTTGTCACTCACATCATGTGGCGATTTCCTGGATGAGGATCCAAAGGGTCAGTTGAATCCAGACACATTCTATACCATCGAAGACGACTACACCGCAGGCGTTAATACGCTGTACGATAAAGTGAATCAGACACAAAGTTGGACTAACCCTATGTATCCACAGTGGCAGGGAGACGATATCACAGCTAACCCTGGTTCCAACAAGCAGGCTTGTGCTGCGCTCGATGCATTTGATTCTGATGGTGCCAACAAGGGTGTTACAGAAGCCTGGACTCAGCATTATGCAGTTATCAAGACAGCCAATCTGATTATCGAGGGCTCTGAGAAATTCCCTGGTGATAAGGCTAAGATTGCTACCGCATTGGGAAACGCTCACTTCTGGCGTGCTTACTCGTACTACTATCTGGTACGTGTATTCGGCAAATTGCCTATTATCACTAAGACCAACATAGAACAGTTTGATGCTCAGCCATCTGAGATTGAGAAAGTATACGAATTGATCGTTCAAGACTTGAAGGATGCCATCAACGAACTTCCTACAGGTTATGACAAGGAGCCTGCCCGCTTGTTCGGAGTTGACGTTTGGGCTACCAAACAGGCTGCACAGTCTACCTTGGCAGCAGTTTATATGTCAATGGCAGGTTATCCGCTCAACAAGGGAACAGAATACTATAAGCTCGCTGCTGAGTTGGCTAAGGATGTCATCACCAACAATGGTACTTATGGCTTCATCTTGAACCAAGACTGGAAGGACGTTTACTCTATGGGTAACAATTACAACATGGAGACCGTGCTCGGTATCAACAACGATGCCAAGGGTTGGTGGGACCATGACTCACAGCTTTCTTCCTGCTGTCGCTTCGAAGGTCTCGGCGATGGTGGCTGGGGTGACGCCTGGGGCGAAATTGCTTTCTGGAAGAGATATCCAGAGGGACCTCGCAAGAATGCTATTTATGCTCCTAAAGTTACATTCCAGGAGACTATCACTGAGAAAATCGGCGATGAGGAAGTTAAAAAGGATAAGATCAGCAAGGCCGTTTACTGGTGGGAACTTGACAACAATGGCAAGCCTGTCGTAGATGCTTATCACCCTATGTTCACTATCTTCACTGTCAATGCTGACGAAAAGGGTACTATGCTTAAACAGCCATACGATTACATGGGAATCAACTATAAGGGTATGGTTAATGACCGCCGTCATAACCTCATCCGCTATTCAGAGGTTCTCCTCTGGTATGCTGAGAGTGCAGCCCGTGCAGGCCTCTCTGACTTGACAGAAGCTAAGAAATGCTTGAAGCTGGTTCGCAGCCGTGCCGTAACAGATGTTGAAAATGTGACACTTGGCGACGGAACTACCGTAAAGATCGACAACATGAGCGCTGCCCAGCTTGCTGAGGCTTGCTACATCGAACACGGATGGGAAATTGCAGGTAACTGGGTATCAATGGTTACACGCCGTTCAGATGAGCTCCGTATGGACGAGCTCAAGAAGAACTTCGAGTATCGCGTTGCCAATGCTCCTATCGTTGTTGCGAAAGAGGGTGGCAAGGAATATACTGCCAAGGAGAGCGTTACCGTTAAGGGTACTTGGTCTGAGGATAGAATTTACTGTCCATATCCAACAACCGACGGTGAGAAGAACCCGAACTTGAAGAGGTAAACTTTTTAAGTAATCAATTCATAAGAAATCAACTATTCTATGTTATGTCAACACATCATGTACGAGAATAGACTAGGTTGTGTGCCCTTTCTGTTGTGAAACAGGAAGGGCACAGTTTCTTTATGAAGAATAAGAGAAATACTCTTAAGAAATATCCCGAAATTTTTGGTAATTACGAATATTCAGCGTACCTTTGC
>JAJXAL010000023.1:0-39254 GCA_021628325.1 Segatella copri
CGGCTCTGGTTTCCTTAATCGGTAATACCGTGGCTACGGGATTTGGTGCCGTGGGCGTGCCGGTTACTACGCTCTGTAACGAGGTGGCGGAAAGCGGATCGGCTTCGGCGGCACAGATTTGCGAGACTTCGGCTTTCGCCATTATCCAGCTGGCACCTCTCTTTATCATCCTGCCTTTCATCATCCTGACGCTTACCGATAAGCACAATCTTATCAAGAATCTCATCATCGCCCTCTGGGTGGGAGTGATTTCCGTGGTAGTGCAGTTTGTCTGCGGCTATTATCTCGGTTCGGAGACTCCAGCCATCATCGGTTCGCTGGCTGCCATTATCGCCATCATCGCATACGCCAAGGTATTTGCCAGAAAGAGCAAGGTGCAGGATAAGGAAACCTTTACACTTGCCGAAAGCCTGAAGGCATGGAGCGTTTACCTTTTTATATTGATATTCATCCTGGTTTCCGGAGCACTCTGTCCTCCGGTCAATGCTTTCCTCAAAAGTCATCTGGTGAGTGCGGTTCATCTGCCAGTGCTCGACAGCACCTTTAAGTTTGGCTGGATATCCAATGCGGGCCTGATGCTCTTCCTGGGTGCTACGATTGGTGGATTGATTCAGGGATTGAGCCTTAAGAGATTGATGGTGATTCTTGCCCGTACCACGGTGAATCTGCGTAAGACGGTGGTGACCATCTGTTCGCTGATAGCCCTGGCAAGTGTGATGAACTATTCGGGAATGATTACTGCCATCGCCTCCGGACTGGTGGCAGTAACGGGAGATTTCTATCCTCTGGTTGCGCCGATGATTGGTGCCATCGGAACCTTCGTAACGGGTTCTGATACCTCTTCGAATATCCTCTTTGCCAAGCTCCAGGCTCATGTTGCCAACCAGTTGGGTATGACGGGACAGAGCACATTCTTCGGTATGGAGGGCGGTCAGGAAAACTGGCTGGTTGCCGCCAATACCACGGGAGCCACGGGTGGCAAGATGATCAGTCCACAGAGCATCGCCATCGCGACTGCAGCCTGCGATATGGAGGGAAAGGATGGAGAGATTCTCCGTTCGGCCATCCCATACGCCCTGCTGTATATCGTATTGGGCGGACTGATGGTTTACTTCGGTTGCTGATCTTCTTTTCTTATATAAAAAACTGTCCTCATCTGTTATCTCAGATGGGGACAGTTTCAGTCTTATATCTTTTAAGCATGTCTTTTCTCGTAAGCCAGACTGTGGTCGTGCTTGTCGATATCATTTTTTGACTTGCTCTTTACCACGAGCCATACACCTGAGACCACGAGGATGGCGGCTATTGCCTGCATACCCTTGAATACGGCGAGACCCACGATAACACTCACGGTGACTGATACCAACGGCTGCACATAATTATATACACTCACCACGGTAGGGCGCAGGGTCTTTTGGCCAATCATCATGCAGATGTAGCCCAGATAAGTGCCGAAGAGAACCACGTAGCCCGTTTCCCACCAAGTGCTCATCGGAACCTGGGCAAAGTCGATGCTCATCACGTGACTGATGGTGAAAGGCCATATCAGGACCGTTGCCCAGAGGAACATCCACTTGTTGATGGTGAAGAGCGAATATTTAGACAGCAGGTTCTTGAAGAGCGACAGGTAGAGGGCGAAGGAAAGCTGCGCCGACATACAGAGCAGGTCGCCCCAGATGTTTCCCACCTTGGCATTGCCAGCCGTAGCACTCGTCATGATGATGATGACGGCACCTGCGCATCCCATCAATACACCGAGCGCCTTCTTCCAGGTGATAGGCTCCTTCAATATCAGGAAGGAGAGAACCATGGCGAAGATAGGCATCGAAGTGGTCATGATACTGGAATTGCTAGGCGAAGTCATGTTCAGACCGATGGTGTAAGAACACTGGTTGAACACGAGGGCGAAGAGCCCGGCAGCAGCAAACTTGAAGATGTCTTTTACTGGAACATGCTCTTTCTTGGTGAAGAGCGAGGTGAGCCAGAAGAGGAGGGCACCACCCAATACACGGAAGCTCACCAGGTCGATGCCGTCGATGCCGTGAAGCATGGCATCCTTGCCTACGGGAGCCATCAGTCCCCAGAATGCGCCGGAACAGAAGAGGCACAGATGGGCGATAAGAGGTCGTTTGTTATCCATTTTTTCCTTATTTCTATTTAAATCTTCCTATTTTTGAATAAAATCGAGTGCAAAGGTACAAAAATTCGAGGAATTTTGCTATATTTGCGGTATATTTTTTGAAACTTAAAGGAGTTAAGAAGTTAAGACCATAGTCTTTTTCCGTTCTTGACTATTAAAGATAGGAGATTATTCTTATGCAGAAATATGCTGATTATATCAAACAGATAGAGATTGAATCTCTCTGGAGCGGTACCAAACATATTCTTTGGAACCTCGACCGCCGTGTCAATATCCTGAGTGGTGTAAACGGCGTGGGCAAGAGTACTATATTGAATAAGGTGATAAAGGGTCTGGCGGCTGGCGGTGAATTCCCTAGTCACATGATCAAAGGTGTGCATCTGAAGGTGGAGCCGGAGGAGGCAAAGTGGATTAGATATGATGTAATCCGCTCGGTAGATAGACCATTGATGAATGCCGAGATGATCAACAAGATAGACCTCACTCTGGTTACCGAACTCGACTGGCAGCTCTTCCAGCTGCAGCGCAAGTATCTGGATTATCAGGTGAACATCGGCAACCGCATCATCGCTGTGCTTCAGAGCGGCGAACCGGATGCAGCTTTCAAGGCTCAGCAGCTGAGTGAACCGAAGAAGATGTTCCAGGATATGGTAGATAATCTTTTCAAGGATACTGGCAAGACCATCATTCGTACAGCCAATGAAATCCGCTTCAACCAGATAGGTGAGCAGCTCTCGCCTTATCAGCTCTCGGCTGGTGAGAAGCAGATTCTCGCCATCCTCCTTACCGTGCTGGTGGAGGACAACCAGTCATACGTCCTCTTTATGGATGAGCCGGAAATCAGCCTTCATTTCGAATGGCAGAAGCAGCTCATCGGTCTGGTGCTGCAGCTTAATCCGAATATCCAGATCATCATGACCACCCACAGTCCTGCTGTGGTCATGGATGGATGGACCGATAGGGTGACGGATGTGAGCGACATCACGATATAAGTGAAAAAGAAGTATTATGGCTAAACGTTTAACTGATAATATCAATTCCCAGTTCTTCGAGGCAGCCAACAGGATGACCTCGAAGAAGGCTCGGCGCAAGATTGTAGCTTACGTCGAGAGCTATGATGATGTCTTCTTCTGGCGTTCTGTACTGGGAAAGTTTGAGAATGAAAAACGCTATTTTGATATCATGCTGCCTACCCGTAACCAGCATTTAGACCGAGGCAAGAAGGCTGCTATCTCCAGTATGCTGAAGGGAGTAGGTAGGGATATGATAGCCTGTGTAGATGCCGATTACGATTATCTGCGTCAGGGCTCAACCGAGTCTTCCCAGCAGATGTTGGAGAATCCTTACATCTTCCATACCTATGCCTATGCCATTGAAAATTTCCAATGTTATGCCAGAGGATTGCACGAAACCTGTGTGATGGTGACGCTCAACGACCGTCGCATCTTCGATTTCGAGCGTTTTCTTGAGTCCTATTCCCGTACCATCTGGCCCCTCTTTTTATGGCACATGCTGTTTTATGTTCGTCATCGCAAGATGTCGATGCATTTTGATATGGCGGAGTTTGATAAGGTCATCATGCTGCCTTCTGTCCGAATCCAGGATCCTAAATGGGCGATAGATTATTTGGGAAAGAAGGTGCGGGCAAAGCTGTTCCAGCTGGAGCGTCGCTTCAAGAAGTTTAAGGATGAGTTGGATGATATGGCTCTTTACCTCAACAATCTGGGTGTAAACGAGAGCAATACCTATTTATATATACAGGGTCATCATCTCTTCGACCTGGTAGTAAGTCCCATCGTCCAGAGTGTCTGTGATGCTTTGCGCAACGATAGGGAGAATGAAATCCGCGACCGTGCCCTCCATTCCGAGCAGGCCCGCACCGAAATGGCATGTTATGAGAATAGTCTGGGCAAGGTGAAGATGATGATGAAGAAGAACACCTTCTACCAGTTCTCTCCCGAATTCCAGAAGATTCAGGCGGATGTGGAAAAGTATTTGGAAAGGTAAAAAGAATATTAAAAGTAAAAAGGTAAAAAAGTAAAAAGGTAAAAAAGTAAAAGGGTAAAAAGGTAAAAAGAAAGCAGGCAGATGACATCCCGCCAGGCTCTTTTTACCTTTTTACCTTTTTACTTTTTTACCTTTAAAAAACCTCCAGGAACTTCAGGGTTCCTTCTATCTTCAATGTCTTGGTGCTGGCAGGAACAACGATGCTCTCGCCGCCCTGGAGCGTAATCTCGTTACCTTCGTTGTCGGTAATCTTAGCCTCACCCTTCAAGCCAATCAGAATCACGAAGCTGTCCAATTCTGAATAATCCAGCGTCATTGGCTCATCGAGATCATAAACGGCTGTGGTGAAGTAAGGGCACTGCACCATGCTTACACCCTGGTTCTTGGCAGGAGTGTAGTGCTGGCGATAGTCTGGCAATACGGTGTAGTCGATGCACTCAGCAGCCTCCTTGGTGTGGAGCTGGCGATAGTTGCCATCCTTGTCCTTGCGTTTGAAGTCGTAGATGCGATAGGTAACATCGCTGGTCTGCTGAATCTCGACAACGAAACAGCCTGTTCCGATGGTGTGGATTCTGCCGGCTGGGATAAAGAAACAGTCACCTTCCTTCACGTTATACTGAGCCAGGGCATCGGTGATGGTATCATTCTCCACCATCTCCTTGTACTGCTCAGGAGTAATCTGCATCTTCAAGCCGTTGTAGAGTTTGGCATCCGGCTCGCATGGCAGCGCATACCACATCTCGGTCTTGCCGCGTTCCTTACCTTGCTTCTTGGCAATTTCATCATTAGGATGCACCTGGATAGAGAGGTCGCGGTTGGCATCGATAAACTTGATGAGCAGTGGAAACTCATTGCCGAAACGCTTGTAGTTCTCTTCTCCGAGGAAGCTTCCCTTCCGTTCTGCAACAACCTCGTTGAGGCTCTTGCCCTGCATCTCGCCATCGGCTACGATGCTTTCATTTCCTGGTACTCCAGAGATTTCCCAGCTTTCTCCCACATTCTCTTGCTTTACGTCGAGATGCTTGAAAGTGATAATCTTACTGCCACCCCAGATGGTGGATTTTAATAGCGGTTGAAATTTTAATGGTTTCATTATTACCTATATTTAGTTTATAAATGTACTCTTCAGTACGGTTTCTTACTCTCCGGTAAGGCTCTTGCTGAACCTATACCTTATTATATATAACGCTTTTTGTGCGAAATATACTTAGTCTAGTAAGCGTATTTCTTACTTCAAATATCAACTTCTCTTTTATTTTCTAACTCCCCCTCTGGGTATGTTAGTTCTCTCTCCAGAATGCTGGTGTAAAGATAACCAGCACACTGAATATTTCCAGACGACCGATGAGCATCATCAGCGAGCAGAACCATTTTGCCACATCCGGCAGTTCGCTCCACGACATGGTTGGTCCGATTTCCGTACCCAGCGTAGGTCCCACATTACCCACACAACTCAGGGTGATGGTGATGGCATTGGTATTGTCGATGCCCATGGCTATCATCGTGAACGATATCACCAGACAGATGATGAGATAAGTGGTGAGGAAGGCAAGCAGCGTAACACGCTTCTGCATCGGTACGTTCACACCATCAATCTTCAATGGCAGCACGGCGTTAGGATGCAGAATCTGGCGGAATTCATTCTTCACCATTCTTACCAGCATCACGCCACGGATACATTTCAAACCTCCACTCGTACTGCCCGAGCAGGCTCCGAAGAACATGCAGGCTGCCAATACCACCCAGGTAACATGAGGCCACACAGCAGCATCGTCGTTAAACAGACCGGTGGTGGTGATGAAAGAAACCACCTGGAAGATAGCACTTCTGAAGGCATGCTCCACATCGTAGTTGCGCATCACCATCAGCTCTACCATGATGAAGGCGCTGAATGCAGCAACCATGAATGCATAGAACTTAAACTCTGAGTTCTTGAACAGATCCTTGATTTTAAACTTGATGACGGCTGCATAGAGCAGGGTGAAGTTCACACCCGACAGGAAACAGAAGAACGTACAGATGTATTCCAGCGCTGGTGAATGGAAGAACTCGGTACTGCTGTTGTGGGTAGCGAAACCACCCGTTGCCGTCGTGCTCATCGCATAGTTGAAACTGTCGAAGAGATTCATTCCTGCCACATAGTAGGATGCGATGCAGGCAATGGTGAGCATCAGATAGATACTCCATATCCATTTAGCCGAAGTGGAAAGCCGGGGATGCAGTTTCGTTTTGATAGGTCCTGTTGCCTCGGCAGCAAACACCTTGGTCTGTCCTCCTACAAGCGATGGCAGCAGGGCGATGGTGAAGAACACGATTCCCAGACCGCCTATCCATTGGGTGAGCGAACGCCAGAAAAGCAGTCCGTGGGGGAAACATTCTACATCGTCTAATATCGTGGCTCCCGTTGTCGTAAATCCCGACATGGTTTCAAAGTAGGCATCGGTAAAGTTGTTGATGTATCCACTCACCATGAAGGGGAGGGTTCCGAAGAAACTGAATACAATCCATGAGAGCGTTACCACGAGATAGGCATCACGGCGCGACATTGAGTTATCGGCTCCGTGTCCTCGCCATTTCAGCACCAGCCCGCCTCCGATAGTGGTAAGTGTTGCCACAATGAAGGCAAAGATGTCGTCCTGCTGGTAATAGAAAGCTACCAGCAGACTGACGAAGAGCAGGAATGCTTCTATGAAAAGCAGTTGCCCTAAAATCTTATATATTAATTTGCTGTTTATCATATATGAAGTATTTCTCTATCTCCTTCACGCTTAGATGAAGTATTTCTCAATTTTCTTCATGTTGATGTTGTGGCAGAAAACCATCACCGAGTCGCCCGGTTCTATCTGGGTATTACCCGAAACGAGCATTCCTTCTTCACCGCGAACCAGTCCACCGATGGTTACACCGATAGGCATGCCGAGTTCCTTCACCGTTTTTTGGGTTACCTTCGAACCTTCTTTGGCTATAAACTCAGCCACATCGGCATTGGCGCTCATCAGGAATCTCACGTTCATCACGTCAGCATCAAGCATCATCTGGTAGATGTAGCTGGCGGCAATCATCTTCTTGTTGATGATGGTACCGATATCCAGACTCTCTGCCATGCTCACGTAGTCTACGTTTTCTACGGCAGCCACCGTCTTGCGCACACCCATTCTCTTGGCGGTAAGACAGGCCAGGATATTGGTTTCGGCGTTACCAGTCAGTGCCACGAAGGCCTGAGTACTGCGGATACCTTCTTCTACGAGTAGCGGAATGTCGCGTCCGTCACCATGAATGATGAGCGTCTTGTTCTCATCGAGAATATCGTTGAGATATTCGCAGCGCTCCTCGCTCATCTCGATAATCTTGCATTCCATATATTCCGGCATCTTCTTTACGGCTCTTACGGCTGTGCGTCCGCCACCCATAATCATCACGTTCTTCACATCCACATAGTGCTCCTTGCCTACAATCTTGCGGATATATGGGATATAGTTGCGGGTGGTCATGAAGTAGGCGAGGTCGTAGAGTTTCAGCTCGTCGTTACCGCCAGGGATGATGGTATCGCTGCCTCGCTTGATGGCTACCACGTGGTATGGGTCGTTAGGACCGCTGATGTTCTTGAGCGGTTCGTTCAGTATCTCGCATCCTTCGCGCAGTTTGATGCCGAGCATGACGAGTGCGCCGTCGTGCACATCCCAGCGCTGACGTACCCAACTCATTTTCAGTCCGTTATTGATATCTACGGCTGCGAGCATCTCCGGATAAATCAGTTTGCTGATACCTAATCCTTTGAAGAATTCCTGAGCCTGCTGATCCATATATTCCGGATTATCCACACGGGCCACCGTTCTTTTGGCACCCAGGTTCTTGGCAAGGATGCTAGCTGTGATGTTGGTACTTTCTACCGGAGTAACGGCGATGAAGAGGTCGGCATCTGCAACCCCCGCATCGCGTAAGATGTGAAGACTGGTAGGCTTGCCCAGCATGGTGAGCAGGTCGCAGTCGGAGCCAATGCTTGCCAGGCGCTCTTCGCTTTCATCGATGAGCGTAATCTCTTCATTGCTGCGTGACAGGAGTCTCGCCAGATGAGTACCTATGGCATATGCGCCAGCTATGATTATTTTCATTTCTTAATTGCTTCTTTGATTGATTCTTTATCGAGATGCACGATTTCCCTGAGCTGTGCCACGGTTCCGTGTTCCACAAACTCATCTGGCAATCCCATTCGGGTCATCTTTGGCTGATAGTCATGGTCGTTCATCCATTCCAGTACGGCTGAGCCCATACCGCCCATACGAACACCGTCTTCGATGGTGATGATGCGGCTGAACTTTTCGCCCACCTCTTTCAGAATGTCTTCATCGAGTGGCTTGAGGAATCGCATATCGTAGTGGGCGATGCTCATTCCGGTTTCGGCTTCAACCTCAGCGATAGCCTGAGCGGCATCGTTTCCGATAGGACCGATGGTAAGAACGGCTACATCGGTGCCGTCTTTCAGCTTTCTGCCGGTACCGGTCTTGATTTCTTCCATCGGGTTGCGCCAGTCTACGAGCACACCCTTGCCTCTCGGATAACGGATAACATAGCTGCCATGACCTGGCAACTGGGCTGAATACATCAGGTTGCGCAACTCATGTTCGTTCATCGGAGATGCGATGGTGAGATGCGGAATCGGACGGAGAGCCGCCATATCGAAGGCACCATGATGGGTTGGTCCGTCTTCACCTACCAGTCCGGCACGGTCCAGACACATGATAACCGGCAGGTTGAGCAGTGCCATGTCGTGGATGATGTTATCGTAGGCACGCTGTGCAAACGAACTGTAGATGTTGCAGAATGGGATGAGTCCGTCTTTCGCCATACCTCCTGAGAAGGTGACGGCATGCCCCTCGGCAATACCTACATCGAAAGTACGGTTTGGCATCGCCTTCATCATGATGTTCATGGAGCATCCTGTAGGCATGGCTGGCGTCACACCTACAATCTTCGGGTTCTTCTGAGCCAGTTCCAGCAGCGTCTCTCCGAAAACATCCTGATATTTCGGAGGCTGGTTGCTGGTATCGGCAATGATTCTCTCACCCGTTTCCGGATCGAATTTGCCTGGCGCGTGCCAGATGGTAGCACTCTTCTCGGCAGGTTCGTAACCCTTTCCCTTGGTGGTATGCAGGTGCAGCAGCTTAGGACCCTTCATGTTCTTAAGCTGTTTGAGCACTCTCGCCACTTCCTTCACGTCATGACCATCGAAAGGTCCGAAGTAGCGGATATTCATACCCTCGAAGATGTTCTGCTGATGACTCAGTGCCGACTTCAGTGCATTGTTCAGGCGCAGGATGCCCTTCTTGCGGTCTTCGTTGAGATAGCCTTTGGAGTGCAGCCACTGTGATGCCTTGAAGCGCAGGCGGTTGTAGGTCTCGTTGGTATCGAGGTTCAGGAGATATTTCTCCATACCGCCCACAGCCCGGTCGATGCTCATATCGTTGTCGTTTAGGATGATGAGCATGTCGTTAGGTGTACTTGATACGTTGTTCAGTCCCTCGAAAGCCAGTCCGCCGCTCATGGCTCCATCGCCAATGACGGCCACCACGTGCCTGTTGGTATCTCCGTTTTCGCGAGCGGCAACGGCCATACCGAGTGCTGCGGAGATGGAATTGCTCGCATGTCCGCAGGCGAAGGTATCATATTCGCTTTCTAAAGGTGTAGGGAATGGACGGATGCCGTGCAACTTGCGGTTGGTACAGAAGTTGTCGCGGCGTCCTGTTAATATCTTATGTCCGTAGGCCTGGTGTCCCACATCCCATACAATACGGTCGTATGGGGTGTTGTAGATATAATGTAGGGCTACGGTTATTTCCACCACGCCAAGAGAGGAGGCAAAATGACCGGGGTTGACGGCAACCTCGTCGATAATGTCTTCTCTTAACTCTTTGCAGACTTGTGGCAGCTGGTCAATGCTCAGCCGTCTCAAATCTTCCGGGTATTTTATACTATTTAATAGACTAAACTTGTTCTTGTCCATGTTTTCTTCGTGAAAATCTTGTGCAAAGATAATGCTTTTTTCCTATATAAAGCACTTTTGAGGCAATATTTTCGCTTTTTCCGATTATTCTTTGTATTTTTGCAAAGGAAATTTCTGAAAAAGGGATGAAATCCGGAATTAGTTATATAACAATAAGCAAATAAATACCTTTATCGTGATGAGAAAAAACGTATTACTTTTGGGAACCATGATGATGGTTTCCATGTCTCTGATGGCGCAGACCAAGGGTGGCGGCATCAGTCAGTCTGCTCTCCAGCAGATGGAGAAAAGCCAGCAGGCAGGTGTCGCCAACAAGGCACTCTTCAATGCGATTGCCAACAACAGCATTGATGACCTTGTGAAGAATCATGCCAACGAGGCCCCTGTTGATATTCATTTCAGCATCGAGACTCCTTCGCAGAGCATTCACAACCAGAAGAGTTCGGGCCGTTGCTGGATGTTCAGCGGTTTCAACGTGCTCCGTTCCAACTTTGCTGTCAACGACAAGCAGGGTAGAGTGGTGGAGTATTCTCAGGATTATCTCTTCTTCTATGACCAGCTGGAGAAGGCTAACCTGATGCTCCAGGGGGTTATCGACCTCGGCAAGAAGAGCATCGAGGATCCTCAGGTGCAGTTCTTCTTCAAGAATCCGCTCAATGATGGCGGTACTTTCTGTGGTGTTGCCGATTTGGCAAGCAAGTATGGTCTCGTACCTATGAGTGCCCAGCCTGAGACCTTCTCAAGCAACAATACTTCCAAGATGAGCCGTCTCGTAAGCAGCAAGCTCCGCGAGTATGGTCTGGAACTCCGCAAGATGGTGGCTCAGGGCAAGAAATCTGCAGCTATCCAGGCTCGCAAGAACGAGATGCTCGGTCAGGTTTATCACATGCTGAGTCTTACTCTCGGTGAACCGGTAAAGGAATTTACCTATGCTTTCCGCGACAAGGATGGCAAGCAGGTTGGTGAGGCAAAGAAGTATACTCCTAAGAGTTTCTATGAGGAAACCGTAGGCAAGGATCTCAACGGTACCTTCCTGATGGTGATGAACGATCCACGCCGTCCTTACCACAAGACATACGAGGTAGAATACGACCGCCACACTTATGATGGTCATAACTGGAAGTATCTGAACCTGCCTATGGAGGAGATTGCCCAGCTCGCCATCGCCTCTCTGAAGGACGGTCATAAGATGTATTCAAGTTATGATGTTGGCAAGCAGCTTGATAGAAAGCGCGGCTATCTGGCACTCGACAACTTCGATTATGCTAGCCTCTTCAATACCTCATTCCCAATGAACAAGGCTGACCGCATCGCTACTTTTGATAGCGGTTCTACTCATGCCATGACGCTGACAGCTGTAGATCTCGATGCCAATAGCAAGCCTGTAAAATGGAAGGTGGAGAACAGTTGGGGTGCTGACAATGGTTTTGCCGGTTGCTTCATCATGACCAACGATTGGTTCAACGAGTACATGTTCCGCCTGGTGGTTGACAAGAAGTATGCTTCTGAGCAGCTCTTGAAGGAATTCGACCAGAAGCCAACCATGCTGACTCCAGATGATCCTCTGTTCCAGTTGGAAGACTAATTCATCAAGAAATATAGATTTAAACCGTATTTTTCTCGAGAAAAGAGAAGAATACGGTTTATTTTTTGTATTTTTGTACCCGAAATAATGGTAAGAACGTTATTTATATAAAAGCTATATAGATTATGTTAGAGAAAAGTAAGCGTGAGCGCATCATTGCGCTCGTTAATAAAGAGGTGGTTCCTGCCATCGGCTGTACCGAACCGATGGCTGTGGCACTATGTACAGCCAAGGCTGCTACTACATTGGGCAAGCGCCCTGAACGTATTGAAGTTCTTCTGAGTCCTAATATGCTCAAGAATGCGATGGGGGTCGGCATTCCTGGCACGGGTATGATCGGTTTGCCTATCGCCGTATCGCTGGGTGCGCTCATCGGAAAGCCTGAATATCAGCTGGAAGTGTTGAAAGACCTCACTCCCGACACTCTTGAGCAGGGCAAACAATATATCAAGGATGCGGATATCAACATCAAACTGAAACAGGGTGATGTGGATAAACTCTATATCGAAATCATCTGTCATGCCGGTGAAGACCAGGCTACGGCAATTATCTCCGGTTCACATACCCATTTTGTGTATGTTGAGCGTAATGGTGAGGTAGTGCTCGATAAGCGTGGCGGTACTGTGGGCGATGAGGCTGATGACGACATCCAGCTCAATTTCCCGATGGTTTACGAGTTTGCTACAACAGCTCCGCTCGATGAGATTTCTTTCATTCTCAAGACCAGGGACTATAATATGAAGGCTGCCGAGTTGAGTATCAAAGGCAACTATGGTCACTGTTTGGGCAAGACGATGGACCGTCCGTTGAGTCATGGTATCTTCGGCGATAATATTTTCTCGCATATCATCTCCCGCACCGCTTCAGCCTGTGATGCCCGTATGGGTGGTGCCATGATTCCGGTGATGAGTAACAGCGGCAGCGGTAACCAGGGCATCTGTGCAACGAATCCTGTGGTGGTTTATGCGCTGGAGAACGAGAATACCGAGGAGGAAATGATCCGTGCCCTGATGCTCAGTCATCTGACTGCCATCTACATCAAGCAGAGTTTAGGCAAACTTTCAGCTCTTTGCGGTTGTGTGGTAGCCAGTACGGGCAGCAGTTGCGGCATTACCTATCTGATGGGTGGCGATTATAATCGCATCTGCAATTCTGTCAAGAATATGGTAGCCAATCTCACCGGTATGATTTGTGACGGAGCGAAACCAAGTTGTGCCCTGAAGATTTCATCAGGTGTCAGCACCGCTCTTCTTTCCGCCCTCCTTTCTATGGAAGGCAAGTGTGTCACCTCTGCCGAGGGTATCGTAGATGATGATGTGGATAAGTGCATCCACAACCTCACGAGCATCGGTGCCGATGCGATGAGAGCTACCGATGATATGGTGCTTGATATCATGACGCATAAATAAATAGGAAAAAGGCTTGCAGAAATCTGATAAACAGGAATTCTGCAAGCCTTTTGCTTTACGCTTCAAAGACGTAATAATGTAAAGTGCTATGGAGTAACAACAATAGATTTTTCGTCATACGAAGTTGTTTTTTGATCTCCACTAGTTACAGTTATTGCGCATTTCATCTTATGGATGCCTATGGATTGATTCGTTAGTTTGAATTCATTCTTAAATGGGAAAGAAGACGTTTCTGCGATAAGTGTGTCATCAAAATATAATTTTGCTGATACTTTATCTTTAAAGTTCTTTCCTCTATAGGATTTTATTATGCTAGGAATACTTTCTCCTAATGAAAAATCATTTCTACCCGACATAACATTCCAAACAGTAAAGTGATTATCCTCTTTTAATGTTGTGTAATTAGAAAAGCCATAATTATAACTGCTTTCGTTTTTACCATTAAAACTATATCGTACATACACCCGCCAGTCATGTGGTTCTTTGTCTGTTACAATTTGGGAATCCCATGTATAAGGTGCTTGCGTCTTTGTTGCAGCAAGTTTATTATCCCAGTAATATTCTACTTTGTCTATTTGACATCCTGGAGAAGAACGTAATTCGTTTAGTATAGGTGTTATTACGAATTTTTCCCCTTCATTTATAAAGTTATAGTCAATAAATATGTCTTTATACAGCTGTACGCTACTAGGAAAAGCCATAAAGTTATCGGTAACTTCTAGATATGTATCGTCGCATTTTTTGCCGCATACGCATATTTTAGCAAAAAGAGTATGGTTTCCTTCTGGGAGTTCTGATAAATTAATATAGAAGCCATAAGGTTCCTCTGTACTGGTTTTTGTTAACTTGTTGTCTATGTAATAATCTACACTTTTAATACTTAATTTCCATAATTCAAAGTTGCTGCTCATTTTAGGTGCATAGAATATATAAGTAGCCCCATCAGAGCTTACGCTATTTTGCTTTTCTAGGTTATATGCACTTTTAGGAATTAACTCTGATATGTCACCAGTTAATTCGTATTCTCCAATGTTGAATTCACTACAGGATGAAACGGAAATGCATGTTGTAAGCCATGCAAATCCGATTAAAAAAGACATAAACTTTTTAAATGTTCTTTTATTCATATTATAGTCCATATAGTTTTACATTTTTATATTTAATAATCTAAATTAAATTGAAAACCTAATCCAATGTTTAGCCCATTGCATTTTTTGTATCCAAATGCATAGTCATAGCCTGCGCTTATGATAAGGGCAAAGTCATCATCGGCTAGAGGAATGAATCCTTTGATGCATGGTCTAAGCATGAATCTAATCTCTGAAACATCTGTTGAAGACGAACCGCCCACTTGGGTCGTTTCACCAGTTGAATAATTGTGGCGTTCTTCTGTTCCTTCTAAGAAAAGAGCTCCAATACCGCATCCTAAAGAAAAGTATTTCATATAAAAGGATGGTGTTACTGTGATGTAACTTTTAGCATCAAGTGTCTTAGTTGTACGTTCGTAGTTCATGATGTCCGTCATTTTTACATCATCGACTATGAAATTGTCTTTTTTGAAATTTACACCTAAATCCAAT
This sequence comes from Segatella copri, assembly GCA_021628325.1. Classification (GTDB taxonomy): domain Bacteria; phylum Bacteroidota; class Bacteroidia; order Bacteroidales; family Bacteroidaceae; genus Prevotella; species Prevotella copri_R. The sequence goes on from JAJXAL010000023.1 coordinate 14,723, forward strand.
CCTAATCTAAACCATGGCCAAGCATATTCAAATGTAGCTCCTACAGGAAAATTCTTGCTGTAATTATAAGTTAGTGCCATAGCTTCATCGGAAAATTCTATGTCACTCAAGTCAACTTTGATTCTCCGTTTTCCTGTTCGCTTATCGATAATTTCTTCATACTTGTCTATTTTGGAAATCTTTCCATTTCTAACATAAAACAAATCTTTTACGTTAAAATTGACAGCACCTGAAATAGCAATATCGCAAGCTATGAGTTCTAGACCTTTTGTATCAGAAACAGTTGTTTCGTTTGTGTTTACATACTTAAAATTTGAATACTGTATATGAATGCCCTTTTTGATTTCCTTTATCAAACAATTCAGGTATGTCTCTAAGAAATAAGAGCCTTTAGCATTCATGTATCCGTTTTTAGGTGCTAAACTTTCAATAATGTTGTCTGTGACCCTCACACTCTTCGCACCATCACAAAGCTTTTGGAGATTACGTTGGTATTCCAATTTTGTCGTTTGGCTCCAAGATTGCATATTTGCTGCAAATGAGCGTACGGCGTTTTCGTTCTTTTGTGCTTGAATGCTTAAGACGAAGCATCCTAATAACACCATCAGCATTAACCGTTTAATCATATCAGTTTCTTGTTTTATTATATAAATAGTTCAAAAAATCAGTTTTTTTCTCTTCTGGAGCTTTATAAAAACTTGTTATCAGCCACCCTGTGTTGTTCGTTTCTCTTTCTATGAATTTGATTCTAAACACATAGCCTGGAACCTGATAAAAAATGAACTGTAGGTCCTTTACGTATTCGATGTCTAACAATCCATTATAAACATCAGAGAGAAATACAGAAGTCTCGTCTAATGGATAACTTTTTTGCATATAGCGAGTTATCAAATCGTCTTTTTCTGTTGTCACACGATGCAATGACATGAAATTTGTTTCATGGTCATCTGGCATCAGCATAATTTTATCCGAGTTCAATGAAGGTTTCAATTTAAAGATCTCACCTTCAGCTTTTGCAATTACCCATTTGTACATATCTTCTTTTCGATGTTCAACATTGAGATAAAGAGTAAAGTCTATTTCTTTCCCTCTAAATTTCCCATGACAGATAGCTTTTGCGAACCAAGTTGTATCAGAATAGTTGATATGTATATTCTTTGCAAGAACTGTATCTACAAGATTTTGTGCTTCCTTGAACTTTGCGTCATCTTTAGATTTAAACATTTTGCCATTAAAAACTAATGTTAAGTTCTTTTTCCGATAGCTTTTGTCGTTCTTGGCAATGCCTGGATGTCCTTCCTTTCCATTAAATCTGTCAAAGAACTCATCCACTAACTTAATTCTAGAATCATATAGTCCTTTGTTCAATTGATTGACTATTACTTTTTGGGCATTTGTTACAAGACAAATTGAAGCAAATGCTAAACATAATAAATATCGTTTCATAAACTTATGAGTTTTAGTGTTCTACTATTTGATGAGACGTTCTTGTTTTGGACATTTATCGTCTATTGCATAAATATCTCCTAATAATATGGAATATTCATCTCCATCTTCCGTTTTTTCGACTTCAATGTAGATTTTTGCTTTTTCACGATTAATATCTTTATATATAGGAATACCATCTCTGTAGCCTATGAAAATCTGGTCGAAACAGCAAGTGTAAACATATCGGCTGGTATCTTCTTTTATCAAGTCGTTTACTTGGATATGTGGCGTCCCTATACAGACTTTGTGTTGCAAACTATTAGCTAATCCATTGAAATATAACCTAACTAGCATTCTGCGGGGACGAGTCTTGTTTGCTGAATAGATTGTTATTAGAGCCCCTTCTTTACGGATGTCATCCTTTTGATACTCGTAACCGCGTCCTGCAAATAAACTCAATGCTTGTTTTTTGTAATACTGGCGTGTATCCCAATCAGATGTCTTGTCTGCCATTAATGATATATAGTCATTAAGCATGGCGAAACGTTCGTTAATTCTTGCTATTATATAATCGGATAGCGAATCTTGTGCGTTTGCGAATAGACAGACGTAAACTGTTGCTAAGCATAATAGAAATCGTTTCATACGTAATAATTTTGTAAGGTTCAGCCTTTAATGGCTGAACCTTGTTGTTTATTTTATACGTTTCGTATCTAAGGCATGAACATCCCCCAGTAAAACGACATACTCTTGAGGACCTCCTTCTACATCTTGTACCTCAACATAACATTTTACTTTTTTACGAGTAATATCCTTATATATAGGGATACCATCTCTATAACCGATGAATACTTGGTCGAAATAGCAAGTACAAACATACATGTTATTGTCAATTCTTTGCAAGTTGCTCACCTTAATTTTTGCAAGTTCTGTAGATTGTATTGACACTTTCTGATAAGAGAGATTTATCAGTCCATTAAAATAAACCCTCATCAATTTTGAGCGAGGACGGGTATTGCTCACAGAAGTGATTTCCATTCTTACACCTTCTTTACGAATACCATTCTCTTCATACTCATAACCACGTCCTGCAAATAGATTCAAAGCCTGCTTTTTATAATATTGGCGAGTTTCCAAATCGTTTGTTTTATCTGCCATAAAGGAAATGTAGTCATTCATCTGTGCAACACGCTGAGCTGCAGTCTGTTTTATTTGTTCTTCCACGGCATCCTGTCCCATGATAGGCAAGAAGAACAATAGTGAAATTTGCAAAAGAAAAATTCTTTTTAATATACTTCTTTTCATATTTATCTCTTTTTATATATTTCACGAACTCGTATAGAGCTAATTTTGTTTGTTGTTCCAGTTGCATCCACAACCGTTACATTCTCCAACAAACGACTTGTTGCTATTCGTCCCAAGTATATAGATATGTTTTCTTTATGAAGAACCAGATTACCATCTTGTGACACAATCCTTACGATGGCATTATTATCAAATGCAATTTCTAATTTTCCCGCCATGGCAATACGCTCCTTTGGTGATACCTTTGTTGAAGAGATGTAAGCCAATGCATTTGATAAGGTGTTCAGCATTTCTGACTTATCTGATACATTTTCAGTTTTTGGCTTAACTGGTGGAGTAGGAGTTGGTGTACTTGCTGAGGTCAAATGGGTTTCCCAAATTGGAGTCTGCGTTGAACCAGGAAATTTGTCCTGTATATATACATTATTACGAACATTATTATAAACATCTTCTTTGATAGATTCCATCATGGAATCCCATGTCGGATTGCTTGTTTCTGGCAGTTCGTTATTAAACTGATCGAGTAAACTAAAAGTAAAATAATCAGTTGGACCTATTGTGGTATCGCACGCCCAAGAACTTTCATTTGGTGAAGCTGATGTTATTAATACATTACCACGGTAATTCAAAAACATCTTTTTGATGCAATTGGATAGTTCCTCACTTACGTAAGTATTGCCATAGTTTGCTCCAAATGTAGGTGTTATTCTTCCGGCAACTCCTTGTCTGGCATTACAACACATACCAATGGTTACTGTCAATCGTGCACCTTTATTCTTTAGCGTATCATGCACCCAAGACAATGGGATAAACTTGTTTGCATCAAGTTGTCCCATCAACATCAAAGGATACTTACTTGCGCCTGTGTTTTCTGTACCATGTCCAATATAATAGAACACTATGATATCTTCGGAGCCACAGTTAAAACTATTCACAATTTTTTTGCAATTCTCAGGTGAAGTATTGCTATCATAAATATCTACGATGTTTACCGAATAGCCATTATCTTTAAGTGTTGTATTTACTAAGTCTATCCAACGTGAGTATAATAGCTGTCGAGAACTTTTGTCGATTTCACCTACATTTCTATCTGTAGTATCAATAAATGTCAGCCAATGGATAGTTTTGGCATACATGCCTGTGCTAAAAGACAAGCATAACATAAACAATAACAATAACTTTTTCATTTTGTAGAAGTGTTATAAAGATTAGTGATCATTTCATCATTAGGAAAAATGCAGTGAGCAAAACGTAACAGTTCATATTTGGCCAAAGCATATCGCTTAAGTTCTTTTCCAGTTCCATCTATTAGTACCCATTTGCGCAATCCGAAATCCAATGCCATTTCTACCTTTTCAGATTTTGATTTCTCGAATAGTATTTTCACCTGGGGCATTATGACTCCATAATTTGGAATATCCTCCATGAACATTTTAGGGTCAGACGCCAAAAAACGCAAAACTTGCATATCTTCACGGGATAAAACTACCTGCAAAGGTTGATTTTTCAGACTATCTGTTGTCATTAGCTTAACTGTTGCTTTGCCTGACATCATTATAGTTTGGATGCTATCACCAATTGATTTCTCAAAATCAGTATTTGCATACATCATTTTTGGCATTTTTTTCGCCTTTTGTACTTTGGAAGTCTTGGCAGAACAACTGGCTGTTGCTGCAACAAACGAAATTGCTAAGAATACAATACTTAGTCCAAAATTCAAGTACCATTTTCTTTTCTTCATATCTATCACAAACATTGCGAGGTAGACACCTCAGTTACTCTTGTGATCTCCTACAAGAAATTCAGAGAAAAGTTATCCTACTATAAATAAAAAAGCGTGAGATCCGTACTGTAGCTTATCCCACTCTTCAGGCCTTCGAACTTGCCTACTAACGTAAAGATAAGCAACTTCGAAGCCCACGCCGATATGGATATAGCAATCCCTTAAACGAAATTTCTGTATTATACCCAAGAGAGGGCGCATACAGATATAACGCTTTAAGGGATGCATTATAAACACATCCCGAGAGCATCTACTCGTTGCCTCACTTTCTACGTTAGTCCTCAAGTGTTCGAAGTTTGAAGAGTAAAAAGATGAAGCGTCTTGTAAACGCTGTTTTTATGTATAGTGGCTCACTTATACATTATTCATATATAATCCTTCTTTCTCATACTGAAGCTAGTCCAATAGAGATTTTTGGTAAAGAACCGTTGCAAATTTAATGATATTTTTCTGAATTTTGTCATTTTTCGAAAAAAAAAACTTTAATTTAACTTACTTTTGCTTTGTGTGTGATGTTTGGTAACTGCTCTATAGCTTTTTCTGTGTTTGAAAGAGTTTTAAGCGCTTTATCTCAAGTTGCTTTGTTTGGTAAGGGAGTTTTATAACAACAACGTTTTTGTTTTTGTAGACCATATTGGAGCGAGCCTCAGATTCATGGTTGTATATCACGTATGTTTTTTGTAAATCATCTATCATCCCTCACGATTTTTGGCATTATCCCTCACAATTTAGGTCTTTATTCCTCACAATTTTGCTTATATTATGAAGTAATGCATTGTCTCAGCACCTGCTTGTTTATATCTGACTAACTCTTGGTTGGAAATAATAAGATGGTTGCATATACTGGATAGTGCGGAATATAGCTTTTGATAAGTTATTTAAATAGTCTTAGAAACCTGTATTATTTACCTTTTAAATATAGTTTCGTATGGTTGCCGGCAGTTGCCGGCAACCTTGCTGCCATATGCCGACTATTAAAAAGATCTACTTCTTCATGCCGATAGATACGGCTTCTGTAGCTAATTCACATGCTTGCAATGGATTATAAAACAAGGCAACAATGGACTTTAAGCATGATGTTTATACTATTACCAATATAATGATCTTGCGTATCGTTATCATCTTATTCTTAAAATTAAAAGATATTAAAAAACTGGCTTTTTCTTGGAGATAATCGCGGATAGGTGTGTACTTGTACCATCTGATAATCGCGGATAGGTGTAAAAACAGAGAAATATTAATCGCGGATAGGTGTGTTTTTCCGATAAAATTAATCTAGGATAGGTGTAAATTATGAGAAGAAAAGTATATGAAAGTAAAGGAGGGGATTACTTATTTGCCATTGTATATGACGGGGTTATTATAAGTGGATTTAGTTGAATGGAAAAGGCTCGCAAGAAATCGAAACTTCTTGCGAGCCTTTATAGCTTTCTGCAAATTACTGGCAGAACTTTTCATGCCAAATTCATCAATAGATCTCCTCCATCCGTTTCAGGTTCCATCCTTCAAACTGCATGATAATCTTATGCAATGTGGTACCCTGGCGTAGCGCTTCTACTCTAGGCGCAGCCGCATATTGCCTGATTTGCTCCACCGCCTGCTGCCATTGTTCCTCAGCCTTTGCTTCGAAATCTTTCTTTGGCAGCACTTTGAGCTCCAAGATATAGCTATGTTTTGTGGCATAATGGGTTAAATCCGGCAAAAGGAAGAAATCGCAATAGCCATGATTGAGTTCCAATTCTGGGGCTGTATAATAATAATCGTTCAGATTCAGATACGCCATGAAGAACCCCTGCAGGTTTCGTTCCGCCTCGATGCCATCACGTATAGAGGAAACCTTGGCATAAGCATCTGCCATAAAGCGCAAGCCTTCTTCCCATTTGCCATCATATGCCATATCGTAATAATAATCCGTTAACTGATTGGTATCCACATACGATTTTGCTTGATATTCTTCTTCTAGATAACCGTAATACTGTTTGCGGACATTATTGTTAGGAATGCCCAATACCAGTTTGGAGCCACGGGTTCCCTTGATGGTCAGCATGCCATAATAGAAAAGTAAGCTAGGGAATATCTCAGCCTTTGGTATCTGATAAGCGGAAAACGACTCATAGAGTTGTGCCGAAATCTGTCCTTCCTCAGCAATCTTGCGAATAATTCCCTTTCGCTCACCATCCAGTTTATCAAACTGCAGCAGTTTCTTCATCTTGCCATAATCCGTCTTGGTATTCGGGTCGATCATTTCTTCTGGTGCATGACCGTAATCCATATAATTGCGAAGATAGTAAAGCACCATATCGCAATTAAACATTCTGATATTCTTGTTCAAAGCCTGCTTGGCAAAGCAATAATTATCATACCAAGGTTTCATGTCGTTGACGATGGCATCAATATCACTATCCGCCGGGATGCTGCCGTGCTCTTTATAATAGGTGAACATCTCTATGACATCAGCAGTGGAAAAGCCCAGCATCTCGTCAAATTCCGGCTTGATAGAGATATTCCAGCCTATATTGAAACCGCTGGTTACATCATCTAACGTAACAGGACTGACGCCCATCATGAAGATGCGCTCGAAGTTGCCTTTGAATTTCTTGAAGACATCACGGTAGAAACCATCGGCATGGGTGATGGCATGATACACTTTCTCGCCATGCTCATTGAGCACCACATTGGTAAAGTTATCATATTCATCCACTATCAGATAAAGAGAAAATCCCTTCTGCGCAGCCTCATCATGAATAAAAGCCAGCTTATCCATGGCGAATTCCGCCTTGCGAACCTTCTCTCTCGTCTCCTCTGAATAAGACTCACCATAGCGGCGCATGAAACCATCTAGTTTCACGGAACAATAGAAGTCGAAGTTGCGCTCCAGGGAATCGATATTTCCGCTTACCTGCGAGAAGTCGAGGAAGAGCACTTGGTACTTACCCTGCGATTCCGTAGGATGTTGTCCTATCCAGAGATTTCCAAAAAGGGACTGAAACTTAGCGCTTTGGTTACAGTCATAGTAAGAGTGGAGCATACTCAAAAATATGCTCTTGCCAAAGCGACGGGGACGGATGAAGAAGAGATTACGGGGCTGCTTCTCCAACTCGGGTATAAACATCGTCTTATCGACATAATACAAATTCTGCTCCATTACCATGACAAAATCCGCCACTCCGTATGGTACTTCCTTTACTTTTTCCATATCTTATTTCCTTTCCAAGTGCAAAGATACAATTATTTTTCAAGATACCAAGTTTTTCGAATAGAAAATTACTGATGTTTCTTGCTTATTCCAAATGATGGGGGATTTTGCCTACTTCATATTGCACGAATACTCCGCATGTTTCAATAGCAAACAAAGCCTTTTTATCTTATATCATCAGTAAAATCGTGAGGGATAAGCCCAAATCGTGATGGATGCGTGATGGATAAAGCCCCCTTTTAAAATATCCATCACTCGCGTTATTTCTTGTTTATCAGTAACTTATCCTGCTTCCTCTTGAAAATCGTGATGGATGATAGATGATTTGGAAAAACTTATACGCCTTTTCTTGAAGATAATCGCAGATAGGTTAATGTTTGCACAAGGAAACGGCTCGCAAGAAATCGAAACTTCTTGCGAGCCGTTTTATTATAGTGATGCAAGTGAATTCTTCACTCTTCACTCTTCTTTCTTCACTCCCAATTATACGAGTGTTGCAACGATTTCCTCACGGGTTCCTGGCAACATATCGATAACTGGAATCTCTGGCATGGTGTAGCAACCTGGCTGCAGACGGAATGAAGCACGAGCCACGTTAACCAATACCTGAGCGGTGAGGGCTGGGTTGTTGATGCTCATATTGAACTCGAAACGCTGATTCTGAGTCTTGCCTGATACACCCTTGCGAACGAGGTTCACACCATGACCCATATCCTTTACATCATCAACTGATGCTACGGCGAATACGTGGGTCTCATCGTGAGCAAAGTATGGATCTGCCTTGATTTCGGCTGTTACATCCTCAAGCTTGGCACCTTCTTCCAACTCTACGTATACCATACGGCGGTGGATACCCTCACCCAATGGGATGGTTACAGAGAGCGCTTCCTTTACGCCCTTCTTGCCACGAACACAAACTGAGTGACCCATACTCATACCAGGACCGAAGTTGGTGTATGTCAAGCCCTTAGGAGCAAGGCTCTCCATCAGAACACGTACGATAGAATCAGAACCTGGGTCCCAACCAGCAGAGATAACGCTTACCTTGCCAGCCTTCTTGCAGTTTTCCATCTGCTTGGTACGGTAGTCGAGGATGCTGGTGTGGATATCGAAGCTGTCTACGGTGTTGATACCGAGGGCAACGATCTTCTCTGCATACTCAGGGCAAGAGCGGGTAGGGGTTGCGAGGATAGCAACATCTACATCCTTCAACTTGGTGATGTCGTCTACTACTTCATAGTTTGCCAACTCAGCTGGTTTGTCCTTGGCACCCTGACGACGTACAATACCTGCAATCTCAAAGTCAGGAGCTGCTTCGAGTGCCTCAACAGTAAACTTACCGATGTTGCCGTATCCTACTACGGCTGCTCTAAATTTCTTCATTGTCTTATTTCTTTTATTTTGTTGTTTTTATTTCTTGCGGTTTAGTCATCCAACGGATATGTTTTCCGCTTTTCATTCTATTTCCGGTTGCAAAAGTATAGCTTTTTCTTGAAATACGTGACGTTTTAATAGAATTTTAACTCATAAAAGTTGCAAAAAGTAGTAAAATCATAGTTTTTAGGTATGAATAAGCGGAGATTTGTAAGGTATCTGCTGCAAGAGCCTTACAGTTTCGTTATTTTGTTGCGAAACATCATACATCCTCTTTCCTATTCCTCCCGATGTGCTTTGAATTACGTCGGGACGTAGCTTTTGCTGCGTCCCGACGTCTCTGGCTCTGCGTCGGGACGTATTACATGCTACGTCGGGATGTAATTTTATGGAAGTCTATTACAATAATCCTGCCCTTCGCACGTTATTAATATATTAATTTAATTAGGAGAAAAAGAAAATGATAGAATATATTCATGGCGATCTGACAGAGCTGACACCTGCGTTGGCTATTGTTGAGACTGCGGGGGTGGGCTACGGACTCAATATATCGCTCAATACATATACTGCTATTCAGGGCAAACAGGAAGTGAAACTCTATGTTCACGAAGTGCTGGTGGCTGGTGGAAGAGATGACTCTTTCACCCTTTTCGGCTTTGCTACCAAACAGGAACGTGAACTCTACCGCCTCCTCATCACCGTTTCAGGAGTAGGCGGAAATACAGCCCGCATGATTCTCTCTTCACTCTCGCCACGCGAACTCTGTGAAATCATCTCTACAGGTAACGACAAGGTGCTGAAAACCGTGAAGGGTATCGGACTGAAGACGGCACAGCGAATCATCATCGACCTGAAAGATAAAATCGTAAGCCTCGGCATTGCTGACGAACTGCCAGCCAGCGGAGGCAATGTGGTGATGGTAAACAATGACGTAAAGGATGAGGCGGTAAGCGCCCTCACCATGCTTGGCTTCTCGCCGGCACCATCTGCCAAGGTAGTAGTAGATATCCTCAAGGCACAGCCTGATCTCCCGGTAGAACAGGTTGTGAAACTGGCATTGAAGCAAATCAAATAAGTTAGGAGTTTTTTATCGATGAAACAGAAGCAAAGATTCATATCTTTTCTATTGGCTTGGCTGATGGTGGCAACCTTCGGCTATGCGATAGCTTTGCCTCAACTTCAGGACGATAAAAAGAAAACCCATACCAGCACAGCCCAGCCCGTGCAGCTCGATGAAGATACTATTCCCGATTCGCTGCTGCATACCCGCTGGCAGATTCAGCGCACCCAACCTTACTCCCTGAGCGACCTCTATCAGAGCCCGCTCGACCTGAAACGTCCTGATAATCTGCAATATCAGGTAGTCTACAACGATACCCTCGACCGCTATATCATCGGCAACCGCATGGGCTCAACCTGGCTTTCGGCTCCTATCATGCTCACTCCGAAAGAGTATCTTGCATGGACCGAACAGCAGCAGCGCAACAGCTACTTCCGCAAGCAGAACGATGAAATCTTCCAGGCAAAAGGCAAGGAGAAGTTCGATTTCTCAGATATGCACTTCGACTTGGGACCTGCCGAGAAAATCTTCGGTCCTGGTGGCATCAGAGTGAAGACACAGGGTTCTGCTGAACTCAAGTTCGGTATCAACAAGAAAAACATCGACAATCCTTCGTTGCCTATCCGCAACCGAAAGACGACGATGATGGATTTTGATGAGAAAATCAACCTCAACGTCAACGGAAAGGTGGGCGATAAGGTGAACATGAACCTGAATTACAACACCGATGCCACCTTCGATTTCGATGCACAGAACATGAAACTGAAGTACGACGGCAAGGAAGATGAAATCATCAAACTCGTTGAGGCGGGCAACGTCTCCTTCCCTTCCAACTCTTCGCTCATCAAAGGCGCCAGCAGTCTGTTTGGTGTTAGAACCGATATGCAGTTTGGCAAACTCAAGCTGCAGATGGTAGCTTCGCAGAAGAAGAGCTCATCGAAGAGCGTATCTACCAGAGGCGGTGTACAGCTCACTCCTTTTGAGTTGAATGTAGCCGATTATGAGGAGAACCGCCACTTCTTCCTCTCCCAGTATTTCAGAAACCATTATGATGCCTGGATGCAGAAACTTCCTAATCTCACCACGGGCATCACCATTAACCGTGTGGAGGTGTGGGTTACCAACAAAACCGGCAATACCACCAATACCCGAAACATCGTAGCCCTGACCGACCTGGGCGAGAACCAGAAACTGAGCAACCCGATGTGGGCGGCGAGCGGACAGGTGCCTTCTAACCAGGCGAATACTGAGTATGCTGCGATGAACAGCCAATATGCTGCTGCCCGTGACATCGACCAGGCAGCAACCACTCTCGATGGAGGCGGACTGGTTGGCGGAGCCGATTATGAGAAACTGGAGAGTGCCCGTCTGCTCAATTCTTCAGAGTATACGGTCAATACTGCATTGGGTTATATCTCATTGAAAACCAGTCTGCAGACCGACCAGGTACTTGCCGTAGCCTATGAGTATACATCGGGAGGCGTTACCTATCAGGTGGGCGAGTTTGCATCCGATCTCAGCGATACCAAGCAGGCACTCTTCGTGAAATCGCTCAAGAATACCAGCAGCAATCCGCGACAGGGCAACTGGGGACTGATGATGAAGAACGTTTATTATCTGGCTTCTACTGTAGAGAAGGAGAAGTTCCGCCTGGATGTAAAATACCAGAGCGATACCACCGGCGTATATCTCAGTTATATCCCTGAGCAGCAAGTGAAGGAGCAGCCAATCATCCGTGTGCTGGGCGCCGACCGTCTGGATAACAACAACAAGGCACACAGCAATGGATATTTCGATTATGTAGAAGGCTATACCATCTCTAATGGACGCGTGTTCATTCCGAAGGTAGAGCCTTTCGGCAGTTATATGCGTGATTATCTGGTCAAGCGGGGCGTGGCTGCCGACAAGGCTGAAAAGTATGCCTTTACCGAACTTTATGACAGTACGAAGACCGTAGCCAAGCAGATAGCCGAAAAGAACAAGTATCAGATTGTGGGACAGTTCAAGGGCTCTGCAGCCAATGTCATCTCGCTTGATGCCTACAATGTGCCACAGGGCTCGGTGGTCGTTACGGCAGGCGGTATCACCCTGAAAGAGGGCACCGACTATTCGGTAGATTACAGTGCCGGTGAGGTGACCATCCTGAACCAGAGCATCATCGATGCCGGTACGGCTGTCAACGTTTCTCTGGAGAGTAATACCGATTTCGGACAAACCCGAAAAACGATGTTCGGACTGAACTGGGAGTATGATTTTACCAAGAACTTCCAGTTGAGCGGTACTATCCAGCACCTCTCCGAACAGGCGCTTACTACCAAGGTATCCATGGGCTCCGAACCGCTGAAGAACACCCTTTGGGGCATCAATCTCAACTGGCGCAAGGAGAGTCAGTGGCTCACCAATGTGCTTGACAAGATACCATTCCTGCACCTCACCCAGCCATCGCAGATATCCTTTACAGGAGAATTTGCCCAGCTCATTGCCGGTGAGGCAGGTGGCACACAGGACAATGCATCTTATATCGATGACTTCGAGGGTACGAAGACCACCATCGATGTAACTACTCCTACCTCCTGGTTTATATCCAGTGTGCCTTCGCTCAATTTCAAGGACGATTACAGCGATAAGACCGGTCTGAGCAGCGGTTTCCACCGTTCGCGCCTAGCCTGGTATACCATCGATCCGCTGTTCACCCGCCGTGGAAGTTCGCTCACTCCGGGACATATTAAGGGCGACCTCAAGCAGTTGAGTAACCATTATGTTCGCGAGGTCTATACCAAGGAGCTCTTCCCATTGCGCGACCAGAGCAGTTATCAGGGCGCTACCAATACCCTGAATGTACTCAATCTGGCTTACTATCCAAGCGAGCCGGGACCATACAACTTCAATGTAACAGATTTGCAGGCTGACGGAACCCTGCAGAATCCGCAGCGCAACTGGGGCGGAATGATGCGTAAGCTGGATACCAACGATTTCGAACAGGCAAACATCGAATACATCGAGTTCTGGATGCTCGATCCGTTCATCTATTCCCGCGAAGAGGCTGATGCTGCCGATTACGGTGGCGATTTCTACATCAACCTGGGCGAGGTGAGCGAGGATATCCTGCGTGATGGCAAGAAATTCTATGAGAGTGGCATGCCGGTAGATGGCAGCAAGAGCTACACCTATACCCAGTGGGGTAAGATTCCTACCCAGAGCACCGTGACCTATGCCTTTGCTACCACCAGTGGCAGCAGAGCCTTGCAGGATGTGGGTTTCAACGGACTGACCGATGCCGAGGAGCAGGAATTCTACAAGAGTGCTTATCTCGACCAGATTCAGGGCAAGGTGAACCAGGCGGTGTTCGACAGCATCTTTGCCGATCCGGCACGTGATGACTACCACTATTTCCGCGGTTCCGACTGGGATGAGATGCGTGCTCCTATCTTGCAGCGATATAAGTATATCAACAATCCTCAGGGCAACTCGCCTGACAGCGACAGCCGTTCTGAGAGCTATGATACTTCTTATAAGTCAACGCCGGATGTCGAGGATATCAACCAGGATTATACGCTCAACGAATATGAGAAATACTTCCAGTACCGTGTCAGCATCCGTCCGGAAGATCTCGTGGTAGGTAACAATCATATTGTAGATAAGCGTGAATACAGCCAGACCTGGCGTGATAATACCAAGTCTACCGTAACCTGGTATCAGTTCCGCATACCTATCGATGAGTTTGAGAGCCGTCAGGGTAACATCAACGATTTCTCCAGCATCCGCTTCATGCGTATGTTCCTCACCGGTTTCAAGAAACCTATCGTGCTGCGTTTCGGTACCTTCGACCTCGTGATGGGCAAGTGGCGTACCTATGATCAGCCGCTCGGCGCAGCCAGTGGCGGAACCCTTGACGCAAGCAGCGTGAGTCTGGAAGAGAACGGCGAGAAGACACCGGTCAACTATGTCTTGCCTCCGGGTATCAGGCGCGAACAGGATCCTAGTCAGCCTCAGTTGGTTGAGGCGAACGAGCAGGCGTTGAGTCTGGTGGTCAAGAACATGAGCACAGGCGAGGCGAAGGCGGTTTATAAGAATTCTACCCTTGATCTGCGCCAGTACAAGCGCATCCAGATGTTTGCCCATGCCAATGCATTGGAGCAGAATACCACCCGTCTGCAGGATGGTGATCTCTCAGTCTTCATCCGTCTGGGTAGTGATTACAAGAACAATTACTACGAGTATGAAATCCCGCTGAAACTCACCGAGCCACGCTCCAACTACAACCGCTATGTGCTAGCCGACTGTAAGGCGGTATGGCCTGAGGAGAATATGCTTGATGTGCCGTTGAGCGTCTTTACGGCATTGAAGAAAAACCGTAACAAGGCGAAGGCACAGGGTGTGGCTTCTTATCTCGCTCCTTATTCCATGATGGATGCAGAACATCCGCAGAACAAGATTACCATCGTGGGTAATCCGAGTCTCGGCGAAGTGAAGACCATGATGCTGGGTGTGAGAAACAATTCTGCCGACATCAAGAGTGGTGAGGTATGGATAAACGAACTCCGACTCAAGGAACATAATAATTCGGGTGGTTGGGCTGCCAATGCCAACCTCAACGTACAACTCTCCGATTTGGGTAGCGTGAATGCCACCGGCAGATACATCAGCGAGGGATTCGGCGGCCTGGAAGATGGCGTGGCAAGTCGCACCACCGATAACTACGGTACCTACAGTGTGACCACATCGCTCGAAATGGGTAAGTTCTTCCCTGACAAGGCGAAGGTGAGCATACCTTTATATTATAGTATTACCAAGGAGAAGACTACTCCTAAGTATAATCCGCTGGATACCGATATGGAGTTGAAGGATGCCCTCGATGCCGCCGGCTCCAAGCACGAGCGCGATTCTATCGAGAATATCGCTGCCACCAAGATTACGCAGACCAACTTCTCCATCTCGAATGCCCGGGTGGGTATCGCTACCAAGCGCCATCCGATGCCATACGATCCAGCCAACTTCTCATTCACCTACAGTCATCAGCATCAGTATACTACGGGTGAAACGACGATGTATGAGCGAAAGGATAACTGGCGCGGAGCCCTGGATTATTCGTGGAGCCCGGTTTATAAGGCATGGGAACCATTCAAGGGACTGAAGAACAAGAGCAAGTGGCTCGACATACTGAAACGTTTCGGACTGAACTGGCTGCCGCAGAACATAGCCTTCAATACCGAGATGACGCGCGACTACTACGAGTTGCAGGAGCGCGATATGGAAACCCTGATGAGTGGAGCTGCCGGAGTAGACTCCAAGTTGCCGCTCACCTTCAGTGAGCAGTTCCTCTGGAACCGTGAGTTCTCCATCAACTGGGATCTGACCAAGAACCTGCACATGAACTTCCAGAGTGCTACCCATGCACAGATAGAGGAACCATATACACCGGTCAACAAGGATCTTTATGCCGACCAGTATCATGCCTGGAAGGACTCCGTATGGACCAGCATCCGCCACTGGGGTGCACCGCTCGACTACAGTCAGAATTTCCAGGCATCCTACAAGGTGCCTCTCAATCTGCTGCCTGTTTTCGACTGGGTGAACAGCGATGCCTCTTACAATGCCAACTATTCTTGGGAGCGCGGTACAGAGGATGAGGAGGGCAACTCGTATGGAAATACCATCAATACCCAGCGCGAACTGACATTGAACGGTAACTTTAACCTGGTGAAACTCTACAACCATGTGCCTTTCCTGAAGAAGGTAAACGATAAGTTTGACCGTACCCAGAGTAGGGCACAGATGCAGCGCAAGAAGCAGGAAAAAAAGAAAAAGAAGCAGGAAGCAAAGGAACAGGCGGCTGATCCGAAGAAGGCGCTGCCTAAGAACAAGCGTGCCTTCGAACGGGAAATCAACCTCCTGCCTGATACCACATTCAAGATACGCCACGGCAAGAATACCAAGCGACTGATTGTGAATGCCAAGACGGAAGACGGCAAAGTGTTCCCGCTTAAATATAAAAAGGTGGATAATAACCAGATCAGAATCATCTCAAAGGTAGATACTGCCATGAAGGTGAAACTCTCCGTACTGGCTAAGGAACCGCTTGATGATAAGAAATGGTATAAGGGATTGCAGTTGGCTAGTCGTCTGGCAATGATGGTGCGCAATGTGAGCATCAACTATCGCAGCAGCTATCAGCTCACCCTGCCGGGCTTCTTGCCTAGTGTGGGTGATGCCTTCGGACAGAAGAAGGTGGGACAGATGGCACCGGGTCTTGACTTCGCCTTCGGTATGGTTGGCGACGATTATATCGAGAAGGCTAGAAACAACGACTGGCTGCTCTGCAACGACAGTATCGCAACACCAGCCACTACCAGCAGAACGGATAATCTTACGTTGCGTGCCACCCTGGAGCCTGTCAAGGATTTCAAGATTGATCTCTCAGCTACACGTACCAAGACCACGCAGAAGAGCATACAGTATATGTATGAAGGAACGCCAACTACCCAGAGTGGAGCCTTCCAGATGACTACCATCTCGCTGGGTTCGGCTTTCGAGGGAATGGGCAATGCCAATTCGGGGTATCGCAGCAAGACCTTCGAGAAGTTTGTCAACTCGCTGGCTGGTTTCAGAGATAGGGTAGAGGCGCAGTATGCAGGTACCGTTTATCCGACTGGTTCGGCTCTGGCTGGCGGCAAGTTTGATGCTTCCCGCACGCCGGTCAACCAGTATAGCAGCGATGTCATGATTCCTGCCTTCCTCAAGGCTTATACCTCGATGGGTGGCAATTCGCTCTCGGTATTTCCGGCATTGAGTCGGATGTTGCCAAACTGGACCATCCGTTACAGCGGACTGGGACGTCTGCCTTGGTTCAACGAGCACTTCAAGAGTGTCAACATCAACCACTCTTACAAAAGCGTCTTTGCAGTTGGCAGCTACAACAGTTACAGCACCTTCCAGGAGTATATGAACGGTCTCGGCTTCGTGAATGATGCCACTACGGGCAATCCGTCGCCAAGCAGCATGTTCAACATCTCGCAGGTAAGTATCAACGAGTCGTTCTCGCCATTATTGGGTATGGATGTCACATTCAACAATAATATGACGGTGAAGGCAGAATATCGCCAGACCCGTGTGTTGAACCTCAGTATGACGAGTGTGCAGCTGAACGAGGCATTGAGTAAGGACTGGGTAATCGGTATGGGTTACCGCATCAACAACTTCGATGTTTTCGGTTGGGGCGCCAAGGCCTCCCGTTCCAAGTCGAAGGGAGGCAACAAGAATGCTGCCAATAAGAATGCGTCGACCACCAAGACGGTTCAGAATGGTACCAACCATGATCTGAATCTACGTCTTGACTTCAGTTTCCGCAAGCAGGCAGCCATCGTTCGTGATATTGCCTCAATGGTAAGCAGTGCCAGCAGCGGCAACAATGCTCTGAAACTGAGTTTCTCTGCCGATTATACCTTCAGCAAACTCCTTACCATGAGTTTCTATTATGACCGTCAGACTAACACACCGCTCCTGTCGAGCAGCAGTTATCCTACCACAACGCAGGATTTCGGCCTGAGCATCAAGTTCTCGCTGACGAGATAAAAAGAAAATTCACCAGAACCAATAGGTAGAAAGAAAAATTCTCTAATTCTCAAATTCTTGAAAATAAAAAAAGCTCGGATGCATCACAAGCATCCGAGCTTTTTAATATTCTGATAATTCTTGATTACTCCTTGTCGTAAGCATGAACAGGGTAGTCGATGGTATAGTGGAGACCACGGCTCTCCTTGCGTTCTATCGC
Organism: Segatella copri; assembly: GCA_021628325.1. Lineage (GTDB taxonomy): Bacteria > Bacteroidota > Bacteroidia > Bacteroidales > Bacteroidaceae > Prevotella > Prevotella copri_R. The sequence continues at coordinate 32,640 of JAJXAL010000023.1, forward strand.
CATGCGGGTGATGAGATAACCCACGTTAATCATGTTGCGGAGCTCGCAGAGTTCCTTGCTTACCTTTACACGTTTGAAGAGGTTTTCTGTCTCTTCGTAGAGAAGATCGAGACGGTCCCATGCTCGCTTCAGACGGAGGTCACTGCGCACGATGCCTACATAGTTGCTCATGCATTCGCCCACCTCTTTCACGCTCTGTGTAATCAGCACCTTCTCTTCGTTGGTCAAAGTACCTTCATCGTTCCATGCTGGTACCTTCTCATTGAAGTCGTACTCATCTACATGTTCAATACTGTGCTTGGCAGCAGTCTCGGCATAAACCACAGCCTCGATGAGCGAGTTGCTGGCAAGACGGTTACCGCCATGCAGACCGGTGCATGAACACTCGCCCAGAGCATAGAGACGGTTGATGCTTGAACAGCCGTTCAAATCAACCTTGATACCACCACACATATAGTGAGCGGCAGGACGAACAGGGATATACTCCTTGGTGATGTCGATGCCGATGCTCAGACACTTGGCGTAGATATTAGGGAAGTGACGCTTGGTCTCCTCTGGATTCTTATGGGTTACATCGAGACAGACATGATCCAATCCGTGAATCTTCATCTCCTTATCGATGGCACGAGCCACGATGTCACGAGGAGCCAGACTCAATCGCTTATCATATTTCTCCATGAAACTTTCGCCGTTAGGCAGACGCAAAATGCCACCGTATCCACGCATCGCCTCGGTGATGAGGAAGGCAGGATGAGTCTCGCCCGGATGATAAAGAGCGGTTGGGTGGAACTGGACAAACTCCATGTCGGCTACAGTTCCCTTGGCACGGTATACCATCGCCTCGCCATCACCCGTAGCGATTACAGGGTTGGTGGTAGTCTGATAAACAGCACCACATCCACCGGTACACATCACGGTAACCTTACTCAGATAGGTATCCACCTTCTGGGTATCAGGATTCAATACGTATGCACCGTAACAGTTGATATAAGGAGTGCGGCGAGTAACACGGGCACCGAGATGATGCTGAGTGATAATTTCTACGGCGAAATGATTTTCCTTGATATCGATATCCGGACAGTTGCGCACAGCCTCCATCAGACCGCGCTGGATTTCTGCACCCGTATCATCGGCATGATGAAGGATGCGGAACTCGCTGTGACCGCCCTCACGGTGGAGGTCGAACTTGCCGTCCTGCTGCTTATCGAAGTTGACGCCCCACTGCACGAGCTCCTTGATCTGCTCCGGTGCCATGGTGACAACCTGCTTCACTGCTTTATAATCGCTGATATAATCACCAGCAATCATTGTATCCTGTATGTGCTTGTCGAAGTTATCCACTTCCAAGTTGGTAACTGACGCAACACCACCTTGTGCGAATGACGTGTTAGCCTCGTCGAGAGAGGTTTTGCAAATCATACACACCTTACCTTTATGCGCTCTGGCTACTTTCAGGGCGTAACTCATACCGGCAACTCCTGAGCCGATAATCAGAAAATCATACTTATAAACCATTGAGTTTATTCTTATCTAATTTCAATATTAAGAACGGGTGTTTTTATCTATAAAACAGCCCCATTCTCTCAGAATTAATTCTTAATTCGTTGCAAAAGTAATAATTAATCTTTAAAATGAGTAATAAGAGAGGGATTTTTTGTAATTTTGCAGCGAAATTTAAGGTTATATAGTCTTTTAGACTATCAAAAGGTCGTAAAAACGACAATAATATAAGGTAATAAATCAAAGTTATGGCAGATAGAACTTTTCATAAGCGCTTTACGCTGACGGCACGTATCGGTGTGGCGGTGTTCGCAATCCTGGCTCTCTATTTCTTCTGGGTCAAACTGGCTATCATCGGCATCTTTGTGGCTATCATCATCGTGGGCATGATAGAGCGCATACTGAATACAACCTATACCTTCAAGATGGTAAAACCGATAGACCTGGATGAGGAAATGGAATATCTCATCATCAATGAGGGCAGGTTCTCTTCCAACAGAAATGTGCCGCTATGTGATGTCATTGATGTACACATCGCCAAGACTTTCTTCGGATTAGACCATTGTGTGGTCATCGAATACGGACATAATAATATTGTGACCGTTCAGCCGGATAATGAAGAGGCGTTTATGGAGAGAATCAAAAATAAATAATTTCTTTTAAGTTCAGGTGAACTGATTGTGATGAAAAAGATAATATATATGATGTTGGGTCTGATGATGGTATGGATCTCTGTACCGGTGCAGGCCCAGAATGTGATCGAAGATGAGGGAATAGAAACGGTTGATGAGGAGGATGTTTCCGACTCTACACTCGTTGACTCCCTGGCAGCGGATACGCTGACGCAGAAATTTCCTTGGCCCGAATCGGTGAAGGTGGGTATTGATAAACTCCTTGAAAGCAAGATGTTCGAAACATCACAGGTAGGACTGATGGTCTGGGACCTGTCTGCTGACTCTTGTATCTATCAGAGAAATGAACGACAGCTGATGCGTCCGGCAAGTACGATGAAGCTCCTGACTGCCATTACGGCGCTCGATAAGTTGGGCGGTTCTTACCAGTTTAAAACCACTCTGAAATATACCGGTACCATTGAGAATGGGGTGTTGACGGGTGATGTCTATTGTATAGGCGGTATGGATCCCCGTTTCAACAGCGATGATATGTCGGCATTTGTCAATAGTCTGAAGGATATGGGTGTTGACACCATCCGTGGCAGCATCTATGCCGACCGCTCTTTGAAGGATGCCGACCTGTTGGGTGAAGGCTGGTGCTGGGATGATGACAATCCGGTGCTTTCGCCACTGGTATTCCAGCGCAAGGACATCTTTATGGATAAGTTTCTTGCCAAGCTCCGTGAGGAGGGCATCGAATATTCCTGCTTTGGGGCTTCAGAGAAAACTTGCCCTGCGAGTGCCTTTACGGTCTGTACCCGATTCCATACGATGGATCAGATTCTGCACAAGATGATGAAGGAAAGTGATAATCTCTATGCCGAGAGCATGTATTATCAGATTGCGGCTTCTACGGGCAATAAATGGGCGAGTGCCAAGAGTGCCAGAAATGTGGAAAGACAGCTTATCCGTAAGATAGGACTCGATCCGGCAAGATATAAACTGGCTGACGGCTCGGGACTTTCGCTCTATAATTATCTCAGTGCCGAACTGGAGGTGAAACTGCTGCGTTATGCTTATCTCAACGGCAACATCATGGACCATCTGAAGCATTCGCTGCCTATCGGTGGGGTAGATGGTACGTTGAAGAAGCGTATGAAGAACAGTTTTGTGCATGGCAATGTGAAAGCAAAGACGGGTACGCTGACGGGCATCATCTCATTGGCGGGTTACTGTACCGCAGCCAATGGTCATGAACTCTGTTTCGCCATCATCAACAATGGTATCATGCATGGCAATAATGCCAGACACTTTGCAGATAAAGTATGTACTTTGCTCTGCCAACCGTGAGCGTTAGTTGATAGTTTATAGTTGATAGTTAATAGTTTTATGGAGGAAATTCGTAAGTTTGTAGATGAAATGATAACATGGGCAGGAGTCACTGGTGATTTCGTGCCGATGCTGCGCCATATCTTGCTCACCATTACTGCCATCCTCTTGGCGATGCTGAGCGATTTTCTTTGTCGCAAGATACTGGTTCCGCTCATCAGTAAGATTACTGATAAGACGGACATCACTTGGGATGATGTGCTGCTGAACAAGAAGGTGCTCACTTCGGCTTGCCATATTGTGCCGGCTGTGGTGATATGGTCGCTCATGCCGCTGATTTATCTGGAGTATCCGATATTCAAGGAGATATTGGAGCGGGCTACGGGCATCTATATCGTGGTGATGTCGGTGCGTACGGCTCTGGTCTTCATCGGGTCTTTCAAAGGACTGGAGGATTCTCAGGAACGACGCTCGTCGGCTCAGCAGTATTTCCATACTTTCTGCGGTGTTCTCAGGGTATTGATGCTCTTCGTGGCTGCTGTGGTGGTGATTGCCATCCTGTTAGGCAAAAACCCGATGACCCTCTTTGCCGGTTTGGGTGCTACCTCGGCTGTCCTGATGCTGGTCTTTAAGGATACCATCACGGGATTGGCGGCTGGTGTGCGTCTTACCAGCAATGATATGTTGCATAAGGGCGACTGGATTACGGTGAAGTCGGTGGATGCCAATGGTATCGTTGAGGATATGTCACTCACGACCGTGAAGGTGCGCAACTTTGATAACACCATCGTTACTATTTCGCCTACTACCCTGGTGAACGGTTCGTTCCAGAACTGGATTGGTATGCAGAAGAGTGGTGGACGAAGAGTGAAGCGCGTGGTTTACTTCGATTTCCGTAGTGTCCGTCTGGTGGATGAGACATTAAAACGTAATCTGCTTGCCAAGCATTTCGCCACCGAAGATTCGTTTAAGTTGAAGGAGTCGTTGCAGAAGGCGATAGATAAAGATATACAAGAAGGGAAGGATATTGAGGATTTAAAGAATCCTGCAGCCCTTGCCCCTACCAATCTTCAGCTTTACCGTAAATTCATGGAGAAGTATCTGCGCCAGCGTCCGGAGGTCAATACCGATCTCACATTGATGGTGCGCCACATGGAAGCCACGCAATGCGGTCTCCCTATCGAGTTCTATTTCTTCATTAAGGATAAGGTATGGGTGAATTATGAGCACATTCTCGCCGATATCATGGAGCATGCCTATGCCTTGGCGAATGAGTTCGGTCTGAAGATTTACGAGCAATATCCGGAACAGTAATTACTTTGAACATTGAGATTTGAACATTGAATTTTATGAATAGTTTTTCGGCTGTCATTATCCGTTGGTTTCGTGAGTATGGTAGGGATTTGCCTTGGCGCGAAACCAAGGATCCTTATGCCATCTGGCTGAGCGAAATCATCCTTCAGCAAACCCGCATCGCACAGGGATGGGAATATTGGGAGCGGTTCATGAAGACCTATCCCAAGGTTGAAGACTTGGCTGCTGCCAGCGAGGATGATGTCTTGAAACTCTGGCAGGGATTGGGGTATTACTCGCGAGCCCGCAACCTTCATGCTGCTGCCAAACAGATTGTGGTGCTCGGTCATTTCCCTGATACGCTTGAAGGTATCAAAGCCCTGAAAGGGGTGGGCGATTATACTGCAGCAGCCATCGGTTCTTTTGCCTTTGATATTCCGGCGGCAGTAGTAGATGGCAATGTGTACCGGGTTCTTTCACGTTACTTCGGAATAGATACTCCTATCAATTCAACGCAGGGGAAAAAAGAGTTTGCTGCGTTGGCTCAATCACTCTTGCCTGCTTCGTCTGCTCAGCAACTTTCTGATACAGCATTATCGCCTGTTGCTGCCTATAACCAGGGTATGATGGATTTCGGAGCTATCCAGTGCACTCCTCAATCTCCAAAATGTCTTGTCTGTCCGCTTGCCGAAACCTGTGAGGCGTTGAGGAATGGAAGGGTAGAGGAGTTGCCGGTGAAGAACAAGACACTGAAGGTGAAAACGCGCCATCTCTCCTATATATATATAAGGTGTAAAGGCGAAGTGGCTATCCACCGTCGCGGTGAGGGTGATATCTGGCAAGGATTGTGGGAACCATATAACGCATCAGATGCTCCGCAACTGCCTGCCTTTGTCCATAATCCTCTTCTCCTGGCTAAGGATGTGAAGCATGTACTTACCCATCGCATCCTCCTTGCCGACTTCTATCTGCAGGAAACAGAAACCCGCCCCCTGCTCCCTGATGATTATATCTGGGTGAAAGAGGACGAGATAGAACAGTATGGTGTTCCAAGGTTGATAGAAATCATGTTGGAAATGGTTCAAGCTAAATCATAAAAAAGAGGGTGTGTCATAAGGCCATGACACACCCTCTCTTATTTATATATGTTCTGTTAGATATTTCGTCTCAAGCAAGAATTAGTAATTCTGTGCTTCAATCTGGAAGTAGCTCTGTGGGTGGTTGCAGACTGGGCAAACCTCAGGAGCCTTCTTGCCTACTACGATATGTCCGCAGTTAGAGCACTGCCAGATGCAGTCGCCGTCACGAGAGAATACGAGCTTGTCCTGTACGTTCTTCAAGAGCTTGCGATAACGCTCCTCATGATGTTTCTCAATCTGAGCAACCATCTCAAACTTAGCTGCAATCTCTTCGAAACCTTCTTCGTGAGCCTCCTTTGCCATGCGTGGATACATATCGGTCCACTCATCGTGCTCACCATTGGCAGCAGCTTCCAGGTTCTTCTCTGTATCCTGGATAGCACCGCCCTCCAGATACTTGAACCACAACTTAGCGTGCTCCTTCTCGTTAGCAGCTGTCTCCTCAAAGATATTAGCTATCTGTACAAAACCGTCCTTCTTTGCCTTGCTTGCAAAATAGGTATATTTGTTACGAGCCTGTGACTCACCAGCGAAAGCCTCCTGGAGGTTCTTCTCTGTCTTTGTTCCTTTTAATTCCTTCATAATGTTTTCTTTTTATAATGTTAATATGTTCTTTATTAAATTCTTTTACAAAGAAAATGCAAACGAGCGCAATGAAAGCTTGCTTTCAAATTGCCGAGTGCAGCTTTTCTTATGCAAAGATATTGAAAATATTTCAAATATACAAATAAATTAAGAAC
>JAJXAL010000143.1:0-6658 GCA_021628325.1 Segatella copri
TGGTTAAACCAGCGTATTACCTCAAGTCGCTTTATGGGGTAAGGGGATTTTGTGTCTGCGACATTTCTGTTGTGCAAGAAATATGTACAATAAAATGAATTTTGTCGCTTTGCAAGCAAAATCCCACTAAACCCTATAGGTTGCGGATTTGAGGTAAAGAAGGTTACACAAAAGAACAAATAGCGAAACTTATGTTTATAAATGGTCGTCATCGTAAGACTTCTGACTATTCTCTATATTGGCGAGCCGGAAACTCCATTGTCGTGCAGGTCTTGTCCGCAGTCTTTACTGCAATAATCAAGCAGTATCCAGATTCATTCGGAGAATTTGCCTGTATGTCTCTTAAAGAGTGAAAAACTGCCACGAAAAAAGAGTATCAACGTCGATATTATGCCAGTCATAAGGAAGAACTACAACGCAAGAGCCGTGAGTACCACAGACAGCTAAGAGTGAATAAAAATAAGTGATTGTGGAAAATATTTGCAAAGTTTTCTACATAAAAAAAGTTAATTAAATCGGCGGGGTGTTACACATATCGCTGATTTTTTGTATTTTTGCACCATTAAAGAAAGAAAACGATATGGCAGAAATAGCAAACCGTATATACGAGACAAGTGAAGGGCAGATTCTCTTCATCTCAGACTTCTCTGACATCAATGATAATGAGAAGGTGGTAAGTCGTGCACTTTCTGTAGAAGAAAAAAAGGGAAATATAGTTCGATTAGCTAATGGGGTTTATCTTCGCCCTAAGAATACCCGATTTGGGATAGTCTATCCATCAATAGATGAAATGGTGATGGCTATAGCCCAGCGAGATAAGGTACAAATACAACCTTCAGGAGTTACAGCGCTCAACAAACTTGGACTCTCAACACAGGTGCCTACAAAATATACTTATCTGACATCGGGAAGTGGAAGAGTCTTGACTCTTGGAAATCGGACTATAGAGTTGAAGAGAAGTGTTCCTAAGAACTTTGCTTTTCAGACAGTGTTGGCAGCGCTTCTTGTACAAGCTCTTAGAACATTAGGACAAAAGAATGTAGGTAATCAAGAACTCTCTACCATAAGAAAATTGGTCAATGAAGAGGAACATAAAGACTTGTTTGTACAAGACCTTACTCTCATGCCAGTATGGATGAGAAAGCTGATAACTGATATAATAGATAAAAACGAGCATTATGACACTTTGGTTAAATCACACAATAGATGAACGAATAGCAATGTTGCAACGTGCGGAAGAGAAGTTTCGTATTAATCAGGTTGCAATTGAAAAGGACTGGTGGGTAACTGTGGTGCTCAACGCTCTTTTCAAATGTTCATGTGCAGATCAACTCATCTTTAAGGGAGGTACAAGTCTCAGTAAAGGATGGAATTTGATAGAAAGATTCAGTGAGGATATAGACTTATCTGTAAGCCATGAATTCTTCGGTATAGAGAAGACGACAAAGAATCAGCGTGAAAAACTTCGCAAGAAGGCACGTAGGTATTTTCTTGATACAGTTTCAGCAGAGTTGGATGAAAATCTAAAGAAACTTGGTGTGGAAGGATACCATATAGAAAATGTAGTAGAGGAAATTGATGAGGATGGTAAGGCAAGTCCCGTTGCAAGTGATAAGGATCCGTCTGTCATTCTCGTTCATTATGAGTCTATGCTTGGTCATACGATAGAGTATATTCCGCCAAGAGTTAAGATAGAGATTAGTTGCTTGTCTATGAATGAACCTACGGAAGACCGTTTGATTTCATCATATATTGAGCAGACTTTCCCTGGAGAAGATGCGGCGGCTACAGCTACGGTCAGAACAGTTGTGCCTACTCGAACATTCCTAGAGAAGGCATTCCTGCTATGCGAGGAGTTTCAGAAACAGACTCCTCGTCATGTCCGAATGTCTAGACATCTTTATGATCTCGAACGCTTGATGGATACAGGATTTGGCAAACAAGCCCTGCAGGATATTGATTTGTATGAGCGTATAGTTAAGCATCGTTCCATATACTATGCTGTTGGGTATGTAGATTATTCTAAGTTGATGCCTAGTGAGATTGATTTCGTTCCTAGGCAAGAGTTGATGAAGGATTGGGAAGGTGATTATGCAGAGATGTGTAACCACTTTATCTATGGTCAGACTTTATCTTTCGAAAAACTTTTAGAGCGAATCAAGGAGTTGCAAGATAGGTTTAGAAAAGCCTTTTAGCGACTTTTACTCCTTAATAAAATGTTCACTATAAAAGTTGGAAGACTATAAGTGCTTGGTATTCAGCCCTAATATTCCTCTGGAATGATGACGAGTACTAATCTCGATGATAGGGCTGCTCTCTTATAAGAGGGTAGCCTTTTTCATCTTTTGTTTCTTGCTTATATATAATAATGTGTAAGAAATTCCGTTATCTTATTGTGTTGAAAAGATTTATCATTATATGGATTCTGCTAGTGGGGGTGCTCGAAGTGAGGGCACAGTATGATCCTTCCTATAGTCATTACTTTGACATGGAACCATCGTTTAATCCTGCTGCTGTGGGTAAGCAGTCGAAACTCAATGTTACGGCGGCCTACGCACTTGATATGGCTGGATTCGAACATAACCCCCGTACCTTTCAGGTGGCGGCTGACATGCCTTTCTTCCTGTTCAATCACAGGCATGGAGTAGGCTTGTCGTTACAGAATGACCAGATAGGTCTTTTTACCCATCAGCGCCTGGCTTTACAGTATGCTTTGCAGAATAAAATCCTGGGTGGAACGCTGAGCGTGGGTGTACAAGGAGGCATGCTGAGTGAGAAGTTTGATGGAAGTAAGGTAGATTTGGGTGAAAGCGGTGACCCAGCCTTTTCTACTTCAGACGTAAATGGAAGCGGAATGGATTTGAGTCTGGGTCTGTATTATCAGCATAAGGCTTGGTATGTAGGACTTTCTGCCCAGCATCTTACATCGCCTACGATTAATCTAGGTGAGACCAACGAATTGAAAATAGATGCCACATATTATTTGACTGGTGGATACAATATTCGACTGAGAAATCCGTTCTTAACAATAAAGCCGTCTGTTCTTGTTACAACAGATGGTACCACATGGCGAGGCGACCTGACAGGAAGGTTAGTTTACCAATATGAGAAACGGATGTTGTATGGTGGAGTAACCTACAGTCCGGACAGATCGGTAACCATGCTGGTAGGCGGTAGTTTTCATGGGGTAGTGATTGGTTACAGTTACGAGGTATATACCTCCAAACTCAGTGCCGGAAATGGCAGTCATGAACTCTTTGTAGGGTATCAGACCGATATCAACCTGACCAAGAAAGGCAGAAACCGCCATCAGAGCGTCAGAATATTATAATGTAAATAGAAATAAGAACATAGTAGAATCATAAAACAATGAAGAAAAGTATATTGCTCCTTAGTGCATTCGCTATATTGCTCACCTTGAGCGGCTGCTTCGGTGCCAAGCAAGCTTCTGTTGCAGGCAGAGGTGGCGAGGTGGTTGGCGTGAGCGGTAGAAGCTTTGTAGAGCCAGCCCCTTATGGTATGGTAAAGATAAACCGTGGCTTCCTGAAAATGGGAATGGAGACCCAAGACTCACTCTGGGGAATGAAAACACCTCGCAAGGATGTGTCGGTGGATGGATTCTGGATGGATGATACCGAAATCACCAATTCTGAATATAAGCAGTTTGTGGCTTATGTGCGCGATTCTATTCTTCGTACCCGTCTGGCTGATCCTGCTTATGGAGGCGACGAGACTTACATGATTACAGAAGATAAGAATGGTGATCCGGTTACGCCTCATGTAAACTGGAAGAAAGCACTGCCTAAGAAACCTAATGAGGATGAGCAGAGAGCTTTTGAAAGTTTGTATGAAACCAATCCGGTTACAGGAGAAAAACTCATCGACTGGCGCCAGCTCAACTATAAATACGAAATCTATGATTATACAGCTGCGGCTCAGCGTAAGTTCCGCCTGAATCCACAGGAACGTACCTTCAACACCGATGTGAAGATAAATCCGGACGAGGTGGTGATGATTTCGAAAGATACTGCTTATTACGATGATGAGGGTAGAGTGGTGCGTGAGACTATCAACCGTCCGCTTTCAGGACCATGGGATTTCCTGAATACCTATATCGTGAATGTTTATCCTGACACTACCTGTTGGGTAAACGACTTCAGAAATGCAGAGAATGAAACCTATCTGAGAAGTTATTTCAGCAATCCTGCGTATAATGACTATCCGGTAGTAGGTGTTACCTGGGAACAGGCAAATGCCTTCTGCGCCTGGAGAACAGACTATCTTTTGAAGGGCTTAGGTCCTGAAGCAAGATTTGTGCAGCGTTACCGTCTGCCAACCGAGGCAGAATGGGAATATGCTGCAAGAGGCAAGAACCAGAATGAATTTCCTTGGGACAATGCGGATGTGAAGAATGGGGATGGCTGTTTTTACGCCAATTTCAAACCAGACAGGGGCAACTATACCAAAGACGGCAACCTGATAACCAGCAAGGTGGCTATCTATTCGCCAAATTCTAATGGACTTTACGATATGGCTGGTAATGTGGCAGAGTGGACAAGTACCGTTTATACAGAGGCGGGTGTTGACGCTATGAGCGATTTTAACCCAACTTTACAGTATAATGCTGCCATAGAAGATCCTTACCGTTTGAAGAAGAAGAGTGTAAGAGGTGGTTCCTGGAAAGACCCTGAGTCGTTTATCCGTTCGGCATGGCGCACTTTCGAGTACCAGAATCAGCCTCGCTCATACATCGGATTCCGTTGTGTGAGAAGTCTTGCTACTACGGCTAGCGGAAAACAGAAACCATTGAAGAATAAGAATAGGAGAAAAATAATATGAGCTATTATAGCAAATTCAATATCGTATACCGCTTACAGAAGTGGATGGATAGTGTGCCGGGTCAGACATTCCTTAACTATGCTTACAGCTGGGGTGCCTCTATCGTAATCGCTGGTACCCTCTTTAAGTTGACCCATCTTCCTGGTGCCAATTTCATGCTTTTCTTAGGTATGGGAACCGAGATTTTCGTGTTCTTCCTTTCTGCTTTCGACCGTCCTTTCGACAAGACTGCCGAAGGTAGAGACTTGCCTACCCATGCTACAGAGGAGTATCTGGAAGGAAAGGTGTCGGCAGAAGAAATGATGACTGCCAAGAATCGTTCTGAAACCATTCAGCCTCAGGTTGCTTCTCCTGTCTCTCCTGTAATGACTGCTGCGCCAGAACTGACTCCACTTAATCCTGAGGTGGTGGAAGTTCAGAACAGCTACGTAGAACAGTTGAAGAGCCTGGTAGAAACCTTGAGTAAGGTAAACGAACAGAGTAGCCGACTGACTCGTGACAGCGAGGAGATGGAGAATTTGAACCGTACCTTGACAGGTATCAGCAGGGTATACGAGATGCAGCTGAAAAGTGCCAGCCAGCAGATTGGTACCATTGACCAGATCAATGAGCAGACCAAGATGATGGCAAAGCAGATAGAACAGTTGAACAAGATTTATACCCGTATGATTGATGCCATGACCATCAATATGCGTGTGGCGGCTCCTCATGTAACAAGTGAAGAGTAAAGACGAAGAAAATAAATAGAATCAAGCAAATTTATATCCATGGCAATCAAGAAAAGACCGGTTTCGCCTCGCCAGAAGATGATTAACCTGATGTATGTCATCCTGATGGCTATGTTGGCGCTGAATACTCCTACAGATGAGGAATTCGGTGTCAAAGGCAAGTCTATTGTCGAGAAAATCAAGAAAAGTCTTGCCGATGATGGGAAGAAATCGGATGAGGAGAAGAAAAATATAGATCTGGTAGAACTGAATGTGAATGAACTCGATGCATTCGTTATTCCAGAGAAAACAACCCTCTATGCCGGTGAACGTTTCAATTCGCATGTGGTGATGGCTGCAATAGACAGTACACAGCGCCCGGAAATCTATGTGAATGGCAGTAGGCTGAATGCCGAGAATGGCAGATACAGTTTTGTGGCAGGTGGCGTAGGTGAGCATCAGTTTGGCGGTTACATTCTGATGAGAGGCAAGAATGGCGAGATGATGCGACGCAATTTCGTTCAGAAATACACCGTATTGCCTGTTCCTAATACAGCTACCGTTGCTGCCGACCTGATGAATGTGCTCTATGCAGGCTATGCCAATCCTATCAGCATCAGCGTTCCTGGTGTTCCGGCAAATGCTATCTCTGCTTCCATGACAGGCGGTTCTTTCGTAGCTAAGGGCAATGGTCATTTCGTGGCTACACCTTCAGCGGTGGGTAAGGATGTTACCATCCATGTGACAGCCCGCGATAAGGGACAGGTGAGAAGTCTGCCTCCATTCGTATTCCATGTAAGAAAACTTCCTGACCCAACTGCTTATATCGCGATGGGTACAGACAGATTTAGAGGTGGTGCTCTATCTAAGGGCGCTCTGATGGGCGCTCCAGGCATTCATGCAGCCATAGATGACGGACTCCTTGATATTCCGTTCAAGGTACTGGGCTTCGAAACCGTGTTCTTCGATAATATGGGAAATGCCATACCTTTGGCTTCGGCGGGTTCCAATTTCTCAGAACGACAGCGCGAAGAGTTCAGAAAACTGTCAAGAAACCGACGCTTCTATATCTCGCATATCAAGGCTGTAGGTCCTGATGGAATTACCCGAAA
>JAJXAL010000144.1:0-6642 GCA_021628325.1 Segatella copri
TGTTGCTCAGGTGCTTATAAAAAATATTAAATTATAGTGTTGCGGAAATAAGGTATATAAAAAAGAGTTTTCAAACCTTCACCCTTCACCTTTTTATTTAACATTTTGTGTGTCAAATAGTTACGGGTGAAGGGTGGTGAAGGGTGTTTTTCGCTTTTTATAAACATATTTTAAGAATTCAGCCCGTTTTTACATATTTTAAGCGTTTATTTTTGGTTCCGAAATGGGTGTCTTTTTTTAGGGGTCCACTTTTTCCTCTTTTCTTACCGCTTAAATCTTTGAAAAATCGAGTGGGGTAGGAAATCCCGTCTTATGTTGTGTTAAACAATTATCAGATAAAAGAAGTTAACGATACCGAAAAAGGACTGGTTTTTAAACAAATATTAACGTAGAAAACTTGAAGTTTCGCATATTAGATTCTGGTTTCGCAAGTTCAGAAGTTAACGAATTTTAAGGAGTTAAGAGACAATAGTCTTCTAGCTTAAACTTAGGACATTTGTCCCTTAACTTCCCTCTAACTTCCCTTAACTTCCCCACATGCGAAGCTCAGAAAATAAAAAAGAGGGTGAGTCATCTGCTTGTGACACACCCTCTTTTTGGCTTTTTATTTCTTTTTTTTCTTCTTCTTTTTGATGCCGAAGAAATCGCGGAGGCCGTTGAAGTCTTTCTTCATGATGAGGCCGAGACCCTGCGTGTTCAGACTGTTGCGCGTAAAATAGCGGTCGTTGGTCTGATTGTACATGCGTATGGCGAGGTTGCCGTTAGGGAAGATGAGATAACGGAGGTCAAAATCACCGATGAAACTCTGTGTGGCATTCGGATTGTCGCGATAACCGAACTGGCCATTGAAAAGCAAACGGTTGTTGAGCAGCTTGCCACTCAGAATGCCCTCATACTCGGCATTGTTGAAACCTTCATCGCCCGTAGATATGTTGGCACCGAAATTCCAGTTGTTGCTCTTCACCACGTTGGAAAGTACGGTGTTCAGCTGCTGCGAGATGGTGCCGCTCAGCAGGCTCTGCATCGCCAGCGAAGTCTGACTCTGCTGTTCGCCATCCTCGCTCACCTGGTTGTTGTTGGTCTGGGCGTAGAACCGGCCGATGCCCAAGAGATAGAGCACCTGCTGGTTCATCTCTTCCTGAGAATTGATGAGCGAATAGATCATCTGCTTCGCATCGCTGTTAACCGTAGGCAGGTCCATAGAGAAATCTACCTTAGGCGATTGAGGCGTGCCGGTGATGTCCATCAGGCAGTCTACGCGGATGTTGTTGCCCGAGAACGAACGGCCTATGCGCAGGTCGCTCAGCGGCACTCCGTTTACGGTATATTTAGCCCGCAGATTGAGTGGGGCGTTGTATGGGTTGCCACCGAAGGCGATGGTGCCGCCCGGCATAAACTCGAACTCCTTCTTGATGAGATTCTGGATGGTGAGCTTGTAGGTGCCGTGATCAACCACATAGTTGCCAAACATATCGAACGAGCCCTTGTTGAAGTAGTTGGCGCGGATTACGCCATCGCCGTTCAGGGTGATATAATCGCCCGACTGCTCGTCCATAATCAGCTTGAGCGTGAGGTTCTGGTTGGTGTTTACGAGGAAATTGATGCGCATATCCGATTCGAAATCGATGTCATCATCCCTCTGTTTCGTGGTTGAAGCCCCGTTCAGGCTCTCCATGATATCCGGCACAATCTCGTGCCAGTGGATAAAGCTCTTGTCGCTGATGGCGTCCGGACTTGCCACATTATATACAAAGATGCTGCCCGGTTCGGGTTCGGCGTTGATGTCGATGACGGTTTCGCCGCTCTTGCCGTGGATGCCTACCTCGCCCGTGGCATAGATAGTGCCATAGAAGGTGTTGTCGCCAAACTCGCGGGTGTCGAAGCCCAGGAAGTTGTGCGCCTTGATATCGAGGTCGTAGCTCAGCCTGGTGAGGTGCTTGTGGTGGATGCCTCCGCTCAGGATGGCTATGTTGCGGTTGCGGTCGAAGATGGTATCATTCTCTATGAGGATATCATCTGGGATAGCGTGGGCATGGAGCGCATCGAAGGTATAATCGGTGTTGAGCTGCTTGAGGTGCACCTTGCCGTGAGCGGTAAGGTCGCCCACGAGATTGATGTTTTTCAAATCGCCCACCACATTGAGATGCCCATCGCCCCAGGCTTCTACCTGGTTCATGAAACTGCCGCAGAAATTCTCGAGGAATTTCATGCTGGTGCCCTGGGCATCGATACCCAGGTCGATATAGTTGCGCTTAGGCGATACGTATCCGTTGATGAGCGTCTGATGCTCAGGTCCGTCATCGGCAACTGCGTGGATATCAATCTGTTCGAGCTCCTTGTTGAAGTTGACACCAGCATGGAGCACACCGAGCGGACCGTTTTCGAAGGTAAACTCCTTCACGTCTAGCTGGGCGTAGGCATCAGGGTCGTTGAAGAGGCTCTTGATGATAGCCTTGCCCGAAGCCTTGCCGGTGAAATCTACCGAATGGAAATTGACGAGGTTCAGCACGTATGCCACATCCACATCCTTCAGGTCGGCTACGATAGAATCGGTCTTCTCGGGTGTAGCAAGACCGGAAACGATGACGTGCTGCTGGTCGTGGCTCACGGCGAAATGGTCTACCAGCAGGCGGTTCTTGCTGTAGATGATGTCGGCAGGGTGAACCTCCCACGGTGTGCCGTCGATTCTGATTTCAGACGGGTGTATGGTTACGTGGGCGGTAGAAACATGGTCCTCGTTCTTGAAGAACTGCGCCCTCGTATCGATGATGCCCTGGATAGGGAGCTTAGCCGAATGGTTGTTGTAGAAGAGCTTGGCGAATAGCTGGTTGTCGGCAGCGGCTGCCTTTACGTGGATGCCCGGTCCGTTATCTCCCCATTTGCCCTGCCTGATCTGCGCATCTATCTTGAGCGAATCGTTGATGGTATGCAGTCGCACTTTGGCTCCATGATAGTCTTTTGCGTCATAGCTGAAGTCAGGCACGCTGGCATAGATGTTGACGGTTTTCTCGGCATCGTTCATGAATCCATCGGCAAAGACTGGCTGCTCTATCTTCAGCGGAATGCCCAGCATGCGCTGCAGAATCTCGGTAGAGGTGATTTCTGCCTGGAAGGTGAAATGGTTCTTCGCACTCCTGTCTACCTTGCCTATGCCCGGAAGGGTAGGCAGTTTGCTGGCTACCAGGTTGGTGAAGCTCTTGGTGAGGGTAGCGTAATCGTACTCGCCATCTACATGGATGCTGGCGAACGGTGCTTCGAGGTCGAAATAGCTGTCCTTGCCCTGGTTCTTGGCGCTTACGGTGATGTCGTCGAGACTGTAGGTCTTGTCAGATACCTTCAGTCCGAGGATGGTAGGCAGCAGATGCTGTACATGGGCTGTTGCGGCATACTGCTTGCGCGGGATGGAGTAGGAGCCTTCTACCTGGATGTTGGCGTTAGGGTCGGCGATGGATGCAAGTCCCTCTACCAATCCCTGGTTATAGCTGCCGTCTATCTGGATGTTGCGGTAGCTGTACTTGTTGAAATCGAAGCGCGGAATGCTGCCCTTGGCATAGAAATGCTGCTTGTTGCCATGAGCCGAAAGCGAGGCAGCGAGGATGCCGAACTGTCCGTTGTCGAGGATTCTGCCCAGATTGATGCCCTGGGTGTTGATGCTTGCCTTGAGCTCGGAGCCAGCCTTTTCGGCCTTGATGGCAACTTCGCCCACACCGGTCTTCAGCTGGCCGCGGGTACCAACTTTCTTGCCAGCGCCATAAACTTCACCTATATAATATATGTCGCCCAGGCGCAGCACTTCCTTCGGGATGCTGATGCGTTTGCCCAGATTTCGGGAAACCTCTCCGATGCCATCGCCTGATATCTTGAGGGCAGCGATGTTTGCCTTCCAGCGCAGCATACGGTCCCAATCGCTCACACGGCCGTTAGCCCTGAGCAGCAGACTGCCGCTCTGAGTCTTGAATTCGAGGTTATGGATGCGGGCAGATGTACTGGTGCCCGAAAACTGGAGATGAAGCTGCAGGGCATCCTTGAACTTGCGGAGTTCAGGCACGAAGCAGGCTATATCGGCAAGCGTGATGACGGATGGCTTGATGCCGCCCTGAAACTGGAGTGTAGGCTTTACGATATGCTTGTTCTCGATGCGGTAGGTAGCGCGCAGGTCGTCAAACTGCAATTGCGAATGAGGAAGCTCGATGCTGAAGTCTCTGAGCTGGGCTTGCTGCTGGTCGGCATCGAGTTTGAATCTCAGATTCCTGAGTTGAAGTCCTGATTTATCTTTCAGCGCTATCTTCTTGACAGCCAGATGGATATCCTTGCCGGTGAGATGGCCCAGAATAATGTGGGCAGAGAGGTCGGTGATGCCTAGATGCTGCGGCGAAAAGACGCCCGGCTTAGGTGCAATATCGCGCTGGTTGTAGGCAACGGCACCATGGCGGATAATCAGGCTTCCGATGTGCAGGTCGAGCGGAGTATGGTGGGTGGTATCTTTCGAAGCCAGCGAATCGAGCACGAACTGGATGTTCATCGGGCTCTTGGCATCCTGCTTGTAGATGTTGGCGTTGAGCCCGAAGAGCTGGGCAGATGAAACCGAAATCTTGCCATCCTTCAAAGGCAGGAAATCGAGCTTTGCCGATACGCGCGAAGCACAGATCATGCTGTCGCCCTTCTGGTCGAGCATCATCACGTCATCTATGATAATGCGGTTGAAGAAGCCCAGGTTCACCTTTCCGATACTTACCTGAGTGCCGAATTTCTGAGCCAGCGCACCGGCTACTTCAGAGCCGATGAAGGCCTGTACTGGTGGCACGTGCAACAGTACGACAAGCAAGAAATAGACGGCAGCCAGCGTCCATATAATGCTATTGATGATATGTTTTAAATGTTTCAGAGTTGCTTTCTCTAGTTTACAAAAATGTTACTAATTTGAATTTTGCGACAAAATTACTGAAAAATCGGCATAAAATCGAATAATTCACACAATTTTTCTTTTTTATATCACTTTTTTTCACTATTTTTGCAGCACGTTAGAAATTTCAGCATAGAAGTAGATAAAATATATGTTTTATGGCAGATGGCCAGTATAGCGTCTTGATGAGGGCGCTGACGCATATATCTTGAAGTGATTAGTAAATTTATATTTAATATTTTTTAATGTAGTTATGGCAAATGTAATTAAGTTACGTAAAGGCTTGGACATTAACCTTACGGGTAAGGCTTCCAAGGATGTAACGCTCCAGGTGGCTCAGGCTGGCGAGTATGCGCTGGTTCCTGCGGCTTTCGTGGGTGTGACTCCTAAGGTAGTGGTACGCGAGGGCGATCATGTCAATGCCGGAGATGCCTTGTTTGTGAACAAGGCTTGCCCGGAGGTGAAGTTTGCCTCGCCAGTGAGCGGTGAAGTAACCGCCATTGAGAGAGGTGAGCGCCGAAAGGTGCTCTGCGTGAAGGTGAAGGCCGACGCAGTACAGACCTCTACGGATTTTGGTAAGAAAAACGTTGATGCGTTAGACGGTGAGGCTGTCAAGCAGGCGCTGCTTGAGGCTGGTCTCTTCGGATACATCAACCAGTTGCCTTATGCTGTGTCCACAACTCCCGACACCAAGCCTAAGGCAATTTTCGTTTCCGCCCTCCGCGACATGCCGCTCGCAGCCGACTTTGAGGTAGAACTCGAAGGCAACGAAGAGGCTTTCCAGACGGGTTTGACAGCCTTGAGCAAGATTGCGAAAACTTATCTTGGTGTTGGCGTTGACCAGCACAGCAATGCGCTCGGCGAGGCTAAGAACGTAGAACTCAATGTATTCGACGGTCCTTGCCCGGCAGGTAATGTAGGCGTACAGGTGAACAACATAGACCCTGTAAACAAGGGCGAGGTGGTTTGGACAGTAGATCCAGCATCGGTTATCTTCTTCGGAAGACTCTTCCTGACAGGTAAGGTTGATTTGCACAAGACTGTAGCTGTAGCTGGTAGTGAAATCAAGACTCCTGGCTATGCTGAAGTATTGGTAGGTACACCTTTAAGCAGTTTTGTAGCCAATCAGCTGAAAGCTACTGACCATGTGCGACTTATCAATGGTAATCCTCTTACCGGTGTAAAGACGACTACAGCCGATTTCGTAGGTGGTCATACATCAGAGATTACAGCCATCCCAGAGGGTGATGACAACGACGAGATGCTGGGTTGGATTCTTCCACGTACCGATCAGTTCTCTACATCGCGTTCATATCTTTCCTGGCTCTTCGGCAAGAAGAAGGAATATAATCTCGATGCCCGCGTGAAGGGTGGCGAGCGCCACATGATCATGAGCGGCGAGTATGACAAGGTGCTCCCGATGGACATCTATGGTGAGTATCTCATCAAGGCAATCATCACCGGCGATATCGACAAGCAGGAGCAGCTCGGTATCTACGAGGTAAGTCCTGAAGATTTTGCTGTGGCTGAGTTCGTGGATTCATCTAAGCTCGAATTGCAGAAGATTGTACGCGAGGGCTTGAATACCCTGCGCAAGGAGAACGCTTAGTTTTAGTACTATTAATTATTTAAATAATGAGTGCATTAAGAAATTATCTCAATAAGATAAAGCCTAACTTCCAGAAGGGAGGTAAGCTGCATGCCTTCGAGAGCGTGTTTGACGGTTTTGAGAGCTTCCT
>JAJXAL010000250.1:0-1373 GCA_021628325.1 Segatella copri
ATAGCGTGATGGATATTCCCGTTTTCGGAGTATCTGTCACGCTATTTAAGTATCTGTATATTAGTGTATTAATGCGCGTGGTGTATGTAAATCGTGATGGATGATAGATAATTATCTAAAACTTATTCACGAATATGGCTGCGCTGGGTTACGAATATGGCTGCGCTGGGTTACGAATATGGCTGCGTTGGGTTACGAATATGACTGCGCTGGGTTACGAATATGACTGCATCGGGTTACAGATATGGCTGCGTAGGCTAACGGAGCCGTATCCGTAGGCTTACCGAGACGTCTGCATCAACTAACTGAGACGTCTGAACTCGCAGATTGAGCTACTTGAGTTAGCAAACTGAGCCACTTGAGAATTTTTCTTCATGTGCTTGCGTGCAACCATAGAAAAAATCAATTACGAAAACTCATTTGATTTCGATGCGGAGGGAATCCTTGTTGAATCGGATGCCGTCACGATTGATGAATCTGGATAAGGAACCATCGGCAGCCAGTTCTTTAGAAGTGCCGATAGAGAAACGGCTTTCTTCCATCAGCCAGAGACGGTCGGAGAGCTGGAGCGCCAACTCTACGTCATGGGTTGACAGTAATATGGATTTATGCTGTTCGTGCGCCAGACGGCGGAGCATCTGTAGGGTTTCTATCTTGCTGGGGAAATCGAGGAAGGCGGTAGGCTCGTCCAGGATGATGATGCGGGTTTGCTGCGCCAAGGCTTTGGCTATCATTACCTTCTGACGTTCACCATCGCTCAGTTCGCTGATGTTTCTCTGGGCAAGATGCTGAATGCCGGCTTCCTGAAGAGCTGCGGCAACAATCTGTTTGTCGGCAGCAGATAATGTGCCCCAGAAACCGGTATAGGGAGAACGGCCTATGCCAACAATCTCTTCTGCAGAGAGCTGGGCATGGTCTGTCTTCGTGGTGAGAACAATGCTGATTTCCCTGGCGAGTTCCTGGGCAGAGAAATCGGAAAGAGATTTGTCCTGAATCAGGATTTCGCCATCAAGTGCTGGCTGAAATCCGGCTAAAGTTCTGAGTAAGGTAGATTTGCCCACTCCGTTGGCTCCGATGAGACAGGTCAGTTCACCGGCTTGGAGCGAGGCATGAACAGGTGAGGCTATCGCCCGGAGCTGATGCTTCGAACGATAGCCTATAATCAGATTCTTTAATGTAATGCTTGATACCATCTAAAGAATATTTCACCTAGAAACTTTACTTCCTGATAGAAAAAAGGAAGAATTACTTGGCTGCCAAAACCTCAACCTCTACGAGGGCGCCCTTTGGCAACTTCTCTACAGCTACGGCAGAACGGGCTGGATATGGCTGGCTGAAGAACTCGGCATAAACCTCGTTCATGGCTGCGAAAT
>JAJXAL010000251.1:0-1369 GCA_021628325.1 Segatella copri
TCGAGAGTGTAAACTAAACTGTGTCAATCTACAATAAAAGTAGTTTAACACAGTTTTTATATTATGGACAACTTAGAAATTGATTACAAGAAAGCAGCTCAGCAGTTGCGTAGTGGTGAAGCCTTATTTGGCAAGGACGGAGCATTAGCTCCATTGTTAGAGCGTATTCTCAACTCAGCTCTCGAAGGTGAGATGGACGCTCATTTAAGTGACGAGGAACGCTCTTCCGGCAACCGTCGTAATGGTAAGATGAGTAAGAAGGTTCAAACAAAATATGGTGAGGTCACTATAGAGACTCCTCGTGACCGAGACGGAACTTTCCAACCTGAGACCGTAAAGAAGCGTGAGACTATTCTTGCCAATGGCATGGCAGACCAGATTATTGAGATGTACGCCATGGGCACCAGCACACGTGACATCAGCAGCTACTTTGAGCGTGAGTTCAACACAACTCTATCAGCCGATACTATCAGCTCTATAACAGACCGTGTATTACCCGAAATCACCGCCTGGAAGTCTCGCATGCTCGATCCTGTATATGCCATTTGCTGGCTTGATGCTATCCATTATAAGGTAAAGGATGAGAATGGCAGAGCTGTCACACGAGCCATTTACAACATTCTTGGTATCAACATGGAAGGCCAAAAAGAACTGTTAGGTATGTATGTGTCTAAGAGTGAAGGAGCTAACTTCTGGCTAGAAGTTCTTACGGATCTTCAGAACCGTGGTGTTCGAGACATCTTGATTTGTTGTATTGATGGTCTCAAAGGCTTCCCAGATGCCATCCAAAGCGTATTTCCTGAGAGTTCTGTGCAGCTCTGTATTGTCCATCAGATACGCAATTCTATCAAGTATGTTGGCAGTAAGCATCAAAAGGAGTTTATCAAGGATTTAAGAACAGTATATGGTGCAGTAAACAAAGACTCCGCTGCTGCTAATTTAGACCTGTTAGAGTCTAAGTGGGGAGAGATGTACCCAATTGTCATCAAGTCATGGCGTGACAATTGGGAACGTCTGACAGAGTATTTCCAATATACTCCAGCCATCCGTAAACTCATTTATACGACCAATACGGTTGAGGGGTATCACAGACAGGTAAGAAAGGTCACAAAGACTAAAGGGGTCTTTCCTACGGATAATTCTTTGGAGAAGCTTGTGTACTTAGCTTACCGCAACATCCGTAAGAAATGGACTATGCCACTGGCAAATTGGGGACAAATTTCTCAACAATTGGCAATAAAATTTGGAGATAGATTTAAAATTATGTAACTTTGCAGCCGAAAAGGCTTCCCTGCTGGGGGCATGCCCCCAGCAGGGAGTGGGAATGAAAGTTAAGAACAAGCCTTGACACAGTTTAAATTACACCCCC
>JAJXAL010000252.1:0-1364 GCA_021628325.1 Segatella copri
ACAAAATAGAATCAAACTATGGCTAATAACGCAGAATTGATCAAGCAGTGTGAAGAAAGAGCACAGCAGTGGCTCACACCTGCTTTTGACGAAGAAACTCGTAAGGAAGTAAAGGCAATGCTCGACGCAGAGGACAAGTCAGCTCTCGTTGATGCATTCTATCAGAACTTGGAGTTCGGTACTGGTGGTTTGCGCGGTATCATGGGCGCAGGTACCAACCGCATGAACAAGTATATCGTTGGTATGGCTACACAGGGCTTTGCTAACTACATCCTCAAGGCTTTCCCAGGTGAGGAGAACCTTTCTGTAGTGGTAGGTCACGACTGCCGTAACAACTCCCGTCTCTTCGCTGAGACCGTAGCTGCCATCTTCTCTGCCAATGGCATCAAGGCTTATCTCTTCGAGAGCCTCCGTCCTACACCTGAGATTTCTTTCGCTATCCGCGAACTCGGTGCAAAGGCTGGTGTCAACGTAACAGCTTCTCACAACCCTAAGGAGTACAATGGTTACAAGGCTTACTGGAGCGACGGTGCTCAGGTTCTGGCTCCACACGATACAGGTATCATCGAGGAGGTAAACAAGGTGACTATCGACCAGGTGAAGTTTGAAGCTAACTGGGATAAGATCAAGATTATCGGTGGTGAGATGGATTACGACTACATGACAGCCGTTCATTCTGCTATGATTGACCAGGATGTCATCAACCGTCAGAAAGACCTCAACATCGTTTATTCAGCTATGCACGGTACAGGTCGTGTCATCGTTCCTCTCTGTCTGCGTTCTTGGGGCTTCCAGAACATCAATGTAGTTCCTGAGCAGATGGTTGTAGATGGCAACTTCCCAACAGTGGTTTCTCCTAACCCAGAGAATGCAGAGGCTATGACCCTCGGTATGAAGCTTGGTACCAAGTTGAACGCTGACCTCGTGGTAGCTACCGACCCAGATGCTGACCGCTTGG
Source organism: Segatella copri (assembly GCA_021628325.1). GTDB lineage: Bacteria > Bacteroidota > Bacteroidia > Bacteroidales > Bacteroidaceae > Prevotella > Prevotella copri_R. The sequence continues at coordinate 959 of JAJXAL010000252.1, forward strand.
CTATTGTTTGCCGCGACGACAAGGGTGAGTGGATGATTATCAATGGTAATCAGACAGCCATGATGTTCTGCTACTACATCATCGAGAACAAGAAGAAGTTGGGCAAGTTGAAGCCAACAGACTTCCTCGTAAAGACCATCGTAACAACAGAGGTTATCGCTGAGATTGCCAAGAAGAACAACGTAGAGTTGCGCGACTGCTACACCGGTTTCAAGTGGATTGCACGCGAGATTGCTATCTCTGAGGGCAAGCAGCAGTACATCGGTGGTGGTGAGGAGAGCTTCGGTTTCTTGCCATACGATAAGGTACGCGATAAGGATGCTCCTGCATCTATCTGCCTCATCTGCGAGATTGCAGCATGGGCTAAGGATCAGGGCAAGACTCTCTACGATCTCCTGATGCAGAT
>JAJXAL010000024.1:0-38728 GCA_021628325.1 Segatella copri
CTTTCTTAAAGAATTCTGCAGTTGGGCATTATGCACCAAAAATTGCGAAGATCCTGTATTTTTTTTCTAATTTAATGCCACATTTGCCACACTTATACTTAACTCTTTGATTATTAGAGGATAACGTGTGGCAATAAGGGGTGTTTTTATTGTCACCTTATTGCCACCTATTACCACTTTTGGCATAAAATCAGCAAAATAACGGTGTTTTTGAGGGATTTGCTACGTCCCGACGCAGTAAAAAATGCGTCCCGATGTAGTATTTGCTACGTCCCGACGCAGCAAAAGTTACGTCGTGACGTAATTTCAGTGCGGGAATTCAATGACAAGAAGTATATAAATAAATCCCAGAATCGCTCTTCCAAGCAGTTCTGGGATTTATTATGTCTGATAGTTTGTTTACCATTTAAAGAGGTGAGGAACAAATTCCTTGAAGCAGCGGCGCCAGGTGAGCCACTCATGATGAGTGCCTGGTGATACGTAAACATCGAGCTTGATGCCCAGCTCCTTCAACTGCTGTGCCATCTTCTCGGTACCGAAGTTCTCTTCCGAACCGCAGCCCATAAACATATAATGAATGTTCTTGTTGTATTTCTCTGCATCGGCAAAAACTCCATTGAAACAGGTCTTTACATCCACGCCAAAGAGTGCACCGCTAAAGGTTCCAAGGGCAGAAAACTTGTCCATGTGAGGCAATACCGTGTTGAATGTCTGGCAACCGCCCCATGACAATCCAGCCATCGCACGATGCTCGCGGTCGGTATAAGTGCGGAATGTCTTGTCAACCATCGGAATCAGATCCTTGATAATCACATCATAGAAAGAAGCTCCATAGTGGCTGCGCTCTTCATCTACATTCTTGCCTGGACGGGCAACGAAAGGCTTCTTTACATCGCCACTCTCCATGACCACAATCATAGGCTCAGCCTTGCCTTCTGCTATCAGGTTGTCCATGATGTGCTGCATCATTCCCTGCTTGCTCCAGCCCGTTTCGTCTTCGCCCATGCCATGCTGCAGATAGAGCACAGGATAGCGCTTGGTGGTATTGGTTTCATATTCGGCAGGGGTGTAAACCATGGCGCGGCGGAACTGTTTCTGAGAGGCTGCATAGTAAGATACTGAGCGAACCTGACCATGGGCTACGCCCTGCTGAGGACGGTAGTAGTTGCCTTCTGCTCCTTCTGGAACTTCCAGACCGCCTGCTTCACGGCAGCAGCCGAAGTAGGTTTCGCTGGCAGGGTCAACTACCTGCACGCCATCTACATTCAGAAAATAGTAGTGGAATCCTACTACCAGCGGATCGCTCACGCCGTACCAGTCGCCATCCAAATCCTTTTTCATCTCATATTGCTTGCCGCAGATGTCGAAGATTACTTTCTTTGCCTCAGGAGCATGGAGCTTTACATAAGCTCTGCGGTCCTTATCTACACGCGGATAGTTGCTGTCTGGAATGATTCCCTGCAGGGCGAGCATCATGTTTGCATAGCGCTTGCCCATGGTGCGGTAGCTTTCTGCGATGAAGTGTAGACCGTCGCCACGCTGTGGACAGCCCTTTGAAGAAATGACGTGGGCTGTAGGAATGGTCTTGGCAATATCATCAACGATGGCGATATGTGCCCAGCATTTTCCGCCCATATCCTTCTGTACGGTTTCGCCTACGAGCAGAGGAACGTCTTCTGCCTTCAGATTCAAATCCTTCAAGATGTCGTTATAAACAGTCTTTACTCGGTTAGGCCAGTTGGCATCGCCGTTATTGGTTTCGCCCTGATGCAGGAGGATGCCCTTGATAACACCCTGCTTCTTGGCTATTTTAGCCAGTTCTATCAGTCGGGCGTATGGATTTCCGTTGTACTGGGATGCAAAGTTCTTCATCCAGTCGGGTTGTTTCTTGAGATAAGCCTTATAGGTACGCTTATCGAAGAGGTCGATGCTGGCTCCGCCCACGGCCACGGTGATGGTTCCCACCTTGATGCTGTCTGGCAGGTTATCCACCATCTTTCGTCCGAAATAGTCAACAGGTGTCAGTCCGGTAGAGGGTCTTGCCTGTGGCGGCACGGCGGTGTGCCATTGTCCCTTCTTCCATCCCGCCTTTTCATCATCCACGGCATACATAGCCTGGAATCTCGGGTTCACGCCCGTTCGGTCGATGTCTTCGATAGCCGCATTTCCTTCCATGTTCGACTGTCCGAAGCAGAGATAAATCTGAAAATTAGGATCAGGCTTTTCCTGAACCTTACTGCCCGTTTTCTGTGCCATCATAGGTAGGCACGCCATCGCGAGCATCGATGCTAAGATTGATAATCTATTCATAGTTTATATTTAATTAAATTATTAGATTGATTTTCATCTTCTGTTCTGTTTGCAAAGTTATGAAAAGATTTCCATACGTGCTTTGTCTCATATATCAATAACTTTTCCCTTTGTTATATAATAAGGTGATTCTTTTGTCTCAGGTCTCAGAATATGTTTCATTTTGTTTCTTTTGGGGTAGATGTTATTTGTGATAAAGTATTTGTTACTTGAGGTAAAATGCGTTTTAATGTTTTTATCTATTTTTGCGACATGTTTCAGCATCCTTCATGAAAGTTTTTGAGAATTTAGGATGTATATATAATAATGTAGTATTAAACAACTGCACTAGTAAGTAAAACTATTAATCTATTTTTAAGATGAAGAATTTAAAAATGATTGAAAAGCCGTTTGTTTTGCTATTCCTGCTCTGTTTGCTTCCTTTGGGAGTTTCGGCTCAGAGCATAGTAAAAGGTATAGTGACTGATCCAAGTGGAGAACCTGTGATAGGTGCTACGGTTAAAGTAGACGGTAGCAAGCTGGGTGTTGTTACCGACTTGGATGGTAAGTTTAGCATTGATGCTGCACCTGATGCAACATTGACTATTACCTATGTGGGTATGGAGCCTAAGACCGTGAAAGCTCAGGCTGGTAAAACGCTTTCCATTACCTTGAAGGATGATTCAAAAGTTCTGAATGATGTCGTTGTCATCGGTTATGGCGTTCAGAAGAAGAGCGACCTGACTGGTGCAGTTGCATCTATCAAGAGCGATGACATCAAGGGTTTGTCAGCTACCGATGCCGGTGCTGCCCTCCAGGGTAAGGCTGCCGGTGTGCAGATTATCAACTCGGGTGGTCCGGGTGAGGCTGCCGATATCCGTATCCGTGGTTATTCTTCTAATAGTGGTAATATCGGTCCGTTGCTCATTGTTGATGGTCTGAAGGTGGATAACATCCAGTACCTGGATCCATCTATGATCGAGAGCATGGAGGTATTGAAGGATGCCGCTTCTGCTGCCATCTATGGTGCGCAGGCGGGTAATGGTGTCGTTATCATCACAACCAAGACGGGTGCTGCCAATGGCGGTAAGGCTCAGATTTCCTATAGCAGCAAGTTCACCATCCAGTCGTTGGGAAAGAGGGCTGATATCTTTGATGCTCCTGAGTATATTGAGTATCACAAGTATTTGGGTGACTTGAACGATGATCTTCTGAAGAAGAACAACTATAATGGTCAGAACACCAACTGGTATGACGAGGTGTTTGAGAACAGTCTGGCTCACCAGCATAGTCTCACCTTGCAGGCAAGTAACGGTAAGGGACGTTTCCTCGCCAGCTTGAATATCCTGAACAATGATGGTATCGTTAAGGGTAGCAAGGATACTTATAAGCGTTTCACTGGTCAGATTAATGCCGACTATGATATCTATAAGTGGTTGAACGTGACTACTAATACATCTTTTGAAAAGTGGAAGACCAAAGGTGTGACCAAGGGTTATGGTTCATTGCTGAACTCTGTGGTTTCTATCGATCCTTTGACTCCAGCTTATATCAGTAATGTGGAGGATTTGGCTCCTGGCATGAAGGCACAGGTAGAAGCCGGTGGCCCAGTTCCTAGAGATCCAAGCCATAACAATGACTACTATGGTACTTCTAAATATGTAGAAGATGCTACTGGTAACCCTCTCTATCAGCGCGACCGTCATGATACATGGAATTCTGGTATCAATGTACGTGGTACCGTTGCTGCCAATATCAAGCCATTCAAGGGCTTTACATTTACTTCTCGCTTAGGTTATCGTATCACTCAGAGTAACTATCATAACTACGAGACTCCATATTGGTTAACATCTATGGCACATAGTGAAAACTATACCATTGAAGCGAATACCAATAATGGTTTGTACTATCAGTGGGAGAACTTTGCCAACTATTTGACAACAATCGGCAAGCATACTATTGGTGCCATGGCAGGTATGTCGTTTACCAAGAATCATTGGGATAACAGTTCCATCAGTTCTACAGGAGGTAACATACTCACATCTTATGAGCCAAACTTCCATTACATCAACTACTTGTTGGCTGATGCAACCAAGAATGTAGGTAACGCTCCTTCAGATGCCACAGAGTTATCTTACTTTGGCCGTGTATCTTACAGCTATGACAACCGTTACTTCATGCAGGTTAACTTCCGTCGTGATGCTTTCGATACATCAAAACTTTCAAAGAAGGCACGTTGGGGTAACTTCCCATCAGTTTCAGCAGGATGGGCTATCAGCAATGAGAAGTTCTTCAAGGACAATATAAGCCGTGATGCCATTTCTTTCTTGAAACTTCGTGGTTCTTGGGGTCAGAATGGTAACGTCAATATCTTGAGCGATTATCGTTATGCTTCTACCATAGCTCTTAATCAGAGTTTCTATCAGTATAATCCTTCTATCGGAGATGGTAAGCTGACTTTAGGTTCTAAGCCTTCTGGACTTGCTAACCCAGACTTGAAGTGGGAAACTTCAGAGCAGGTTGACCTTGGACTTGATGCGCGATTCCTTAACGACCGTTTGACTTTGGGCTTAGACTGGTATCGTAAGACAACCAAGGACCTCTTGATTGAAATCACTCCTATTCCAGAGATTGGTGTAAACAAGAGAGTTGTTAATACAGGTAAGGTACTTAACTCTGGTCTTGATTTCGAGTTGGGTTGGAGAGATCACATCAAGGACTTTAAGTATAGTGTGACCGTAAATGGTTCAACTCTGAAGAATGAGGTGAAGGAGGTTTCTAACCTTGTAAGCCGTTTGACCGAAATAGGTATTGATGGATTCAATAACCAGCTTAAGCCTACATTCGAGGCTGGCCATCAGGTATGGTATTTCCGTGGTTACAAGTATGCAGGTGTAGCCGAAGATGGTAGCGCTCTCTATTATAATAAGAATGGCGAAACAACTTCAGCTCCAACCGATGAAGATAAGCAGGATTTGGGCTCAGGTATTCCTAAGTTTACTTATGGTATTACTCTTAATGCAGAATATAAGGGCTTTGACCTCACCGTATTTGGAACAGGCTCTGCTGGCAACAAGATTTACAACTTGATGGTTTCTGCAGACCGTCCGTTGATCAATGGAATTGATACCTACTGGAAGGATTCTTGGAGAGCAGACCGCACCAATGCTAAATATCCTGATATGAAAAAGGTTGCTACAGACTGGAAGTTCTTCAGTTCTGATGCAGCTGTGTTCAGTGGCTCGTATTTCAAGATCAAGCAGATTCAGTTGGGCTATACATTGCCAAAGGCTATCTCTAGCGTGGCAGGTATCAGCAATCTTCGTGTATATTGCTCACTGGATGATTTCTTCACCATCACCAAGTATCCTGGTGCTGATCCGGAGACCGCTTCTATGAATAGTGGTGCCTCTCGTGGTTTTGATAATGGTACTTATCCAACTTCCAAGAAGGTGGTATTTGGTATCAATGTAACATTCTAACCTTTAATATTCAAAAACAATGAAGAAAATATTATTTTCAACAATATTGACTCTTGCTGCCACAGGAACAATGACGCTCACTACATCTTGTGAGGATCAGCTTGACATTGAGCAGAAGGGTGTAATACTTACCGAGAACTTCTATAAGACCGATGCTGATGCAGAGGCAGCCCTCGTTGCTGCATACGAAGGCTTTATGTGTAATGTGGTGGGACGTAACCACGATGGTGGTGGCCCAAGTATTTATACTCCATTGAAACTGATACTCAATGAGTGTGGAGACGATGTGTTGGCAGCAGGTGCCAACTCTGGTGATAATACGTTTGGTATCATGCTCAATCAGTTCTATTATGATGCTGAGGCTGAAGTACCAAAGCATATGTACACAGGCCTCTATCACTCTGTATATGACTGTAACCTTGTACTCGATCACTTTGCCAAGGGTACTACCGCTGTGCAGAAACGTTGCGCCGCAGAGGCTCGTGTGCTTCGTGCTTATGATTATTTCCTGTTGGCTAATCTTTGGGGTACTCCACCATTGGTAACTAAAACTCTGGATCCTTCTGCACAGCCTTTTAATTGTGATAAGGATCCTGAGCATCCTATGAATCACCAACAGTTGATAGAGTGGATTGCGCAGGAATGTGAGAATGCTGCCAACGATTTGGATGAGCGTAAAAGTAAGGATGACAAGGATGGAGCAGTGAAGGTAACCAGGGGCTTTGCATATGCCCTTGCCGGAAAGGCTTACCTTTTCGCCAAGCAGTATGACAAGGCTAAAATTGCCCTTAAAAAGGTTATAGACTCGGAGAAGTATGATCTTGTTCCTGGTGAGAAATATGCCGACAACTTCCATATCGAGGGTGATGCCAACGAGGAGAAGGTATTTGAAGTCAACTTCGAGTATAATACAGGTAAGACCAATTGGGGTGGTATGATTCAGCGTTCTAGCTGGATGGAAACCAACTATTGGGATTGGCGTGCTGATCACTTTGTTGCTTCTCCTAACAAGGTTTATTGTGGCGGCGTTGATGGCTGGGGTGGCCTTGGCGTGCCTCAGTGGTTTGGTGACGAGTTCTATAAAAATGATGGTGACTCTTATCGCTTGAAGGCTACTTTAAAGCATATTGATGATGCGGTTTATCATATGCCTTACGGCAAGGATGAAATCGATAAAATGACTGACGAGCAGAAGAAAACCAGTGACAAGATTGGCATCAATGACCCTGTTCAGGGACTCTACGGCAACTCTACCTGGTTGGCGTTCAAGCAAATAATGAGAGCTCCTGATACTCAAGGCAAGAAATATGGTGATAACATTCGCTTGAATAATTATCTTGTCATGCGTTACGCTGAGGTTTTGCTCAATTATGCAGAGGCTTGTATTCAGACAGGCGATCTGGATGAAGCTAAGAAATATATCAATAAGATTCAGGAGCGTGCTGGTTCCAAGACAGTCAGTGAAACTGTTAATATGGATGTGTTGAAGAAAGAAAAGTCATATGAACTTTGGCTTGAAGGCTGTCGTTGGTTCGATATCATGCGATGGAATGATACAAAGGCCAAAGAGCGTTTGAATAAGGCTGGTACAGTCGTGCCACATTTGTTTGATAAGGTTTTCAGAGCTCCAAAGGCAGACGACCAGGATGTAGCTTGGGAGCATGGATCAAAAGAAAACAGCCGTTTCTATACGACCAACACTCCTGAGACTAATTTCAAGGTAGGTTTCAAGGAGGGCAAGCATGAGTTCTTCCCTTATCCACAGACCGTGTTGGATAAGAACCCTAACCTGCAGCAGAATCCTGGTTGGTAATCATGAAGTTGTTTTGTTAATATAGTGTTTTTAGTTTAAAGAACTATAGATTGTTTGACAATTAGGGGGTGTTTTGAAAAAAAGCACCCCCTTTTTTTCTTCTTTAAAGGAATTTACGTATGAAAACATGGATGTGTGCCTTGATGCTGGCGTTATCGACAGGAGCTTCGGCTCAGAACCCGATTATCAGCGGACAGTATTCTGCTGATCCTACGGCTCGCGTATTCAACGGGAAGGTATATCTTTATCCTTCTCATGACATTCCGAGTCCTATCGAGAAACTGAAGGAATGGTTCTGCATGGCAGATTATCACGTTTTCTCTTCCACTAATCTTACGGAGTGGCAGGATCATGGAGTCATCGTTTCGCAGGATAAAGTACCTTGGGTACAGGACGGCAGTTATACGATGTGGGCTCCTGATTGTGTAGAGAAAGACGGGAAATATTACTTCTATTTCCCTGCCGCTCCGAAAGGGGAGGAGAAGGGATTCGGAATAGGTGTGGCGGTTGCTGACCAGCCCGAAGGACCGTTTATGCCGATGTGGAAACCCATAGAAGGTGTGCACGGCATAGATCCTTGTGTGCTGATAGATAAGGACGGACAGGCTTATATCTACTGGGCTGGAGCTGGTTTGCACATGGCTAAGCTGAAACCAAACATGACGGAACTTGCCTCGGAACCCAAATTGGTAGAGGGATTGCCTGAGGGATTCAAGGAAGGACCATTTGCCTTCGAGCGTAACGGCAAATATTATTTCACCTTCCCTTGGGTACGTGAAAAGGATGGAACCGAAACGCTGGCTTATGCCATGGCTGACCATCCGATGGGACCTTTTACATTCAAGGGCATCATCATGGATGAGTCGCCTACGAAGTGCTGGACCAATCATCATAGCATCGTAGAATATCAGGGACAGTGGTATCTCTTCTATCATCATAATGATTATTCGCCTAAGTTCGACAAAAACCGCTCGGTGCGAATCGATTCTCTGAACTTCAATCCCGACGGAACGATACAGAAGGTGATACCTACGCTAAGAGGTGTGGGATTGACGAACGCTCGTTCGCGTATTCAGATTGACCGCTATTCTGCGCTGCAAGGCAAGGGTATTGGTATTGAATATCTGGATAAGAACAATTGTTTTGCCGGATGGAAGACTCTCTTCTCTAAATCGAATACAGCTCTTATATATAATAAGGTGGATTTCGGTAACGAGAAGGTGGCGGAAATCACCGTTCGTGCTAAGTCGCCAAAGGGCGGTGTGCTCGTAGTCAGAGCCGATGGCAAGAAGGGTAATATCATCGCTAAGGTGAAGATTCCAAAGTCGGCTGGCTGGAAGCATATCCGTGCCCAGGTGCTCCATGCTCCTCTGGGCGTCCATGCTCTCCATGTATCCTTGCAGAGTGGAGCCGATGTTGAGGTAGACTGGCTGGGCTTCGATGCGTTGCCTTGGGAAAAGGGAGCTTTCGAAACTCACCAGTATCGTAATCTCTTTGCCGAGATGGGCTATAAGCAGGCTGATATTGACAGGAAGGTGAATGAAGTGTTCAATGATGTATTCTACGGTAAGAACAAGGTCTATTTCGAAGTGGGCGATTCCATGGGATATGTCAGCGATATAAAGAACAATGATGTGAGAACCGAGGGCATGTCGTATGGAATGATGGCTGCCGTGCAGTTTGACAAGAAGAACATCTTCGACCGCCTCTGGCGATGGAGCAAGAAATACATGCAGCATCAGGAAGGACCTTATAAGGGCTATTTTGCATGGAGCTGCAAGACTGATGGAACGAGAAATGCGCAGGGAGCCGCATCGGATGGTGAACTCTATTTCGTAACTTCGCTCATCTTTGCATCCAACCGATGGGGCAATGACACAGGCATCAACTATCTGAAGGAAGCGCAGCATATTCTGGATTGCAGCATGCAGAAGGCGGGAATGGACCGCACAGCTCCGCTCATCAATCTCGAACATCAGCTCATCACCTTTACGCCCGATCATTGGGGCGGGAAGTTTACCGACCCTTCTTACCATCTCCCTGCCTTTTACGAGGTTTGGGCTAAATGGGCTAACGACGGACGTTCCCAGTTCTGGAAGGAGTGTGCTGAGAAAAGCCGTGAGTTCCTGCATAAGTGTATCAATGAGAAGACGGGCTTGAACCCGGACTATTGCAACTATGATGGCAGTCTGATGAAGACCGGTCGGTTGTTGGGTGATGCATTCCGTTATGACTCATGGCGAGTGCCAATGAACATAGCGCTCGATTATTCCTGGGCTTGTAAGGATAAGGAGTGGCAGCAGAAATATGCCAATACGCTGCAGAACTTCCTGTATAGTAAGGGCATTGATTCTTTCCTGGACCAGTATAATGTAGATGGAACGATGGTAGAAGATATTCTGCCGGCAGGTACGGCTCCTAAGGCACTCCGCCATTCTATCGGTTTTGTTGCCACTTCGGCTGCGGCATCTTTGGTCAGCAATCATGTGAAGGGCAGGGAATTCGTCAGTCATTTCTGGAATGCCAAGCATGAACCAGACAAAGAAGGCTTCTTCGATGGCTACTACGACGGACTGTTGCGTCTCTTCGCCTTCATGCATCTGAGTGGCCGTTATCAGATTATCGAACCTCAATAATAATGAATAGTCTATGTACAACTTTTTCAATAAAATAGTTAGATTGTTTTGTTTATGTGTATTCCTTTTTGGGCATTCCACTGCGGATGCCCAAAACAGGAATTTACCTGCAGACATCAATCCTTATTTCGGACCAGTCGGCAAGCAGCCTGTCGTGCCCAATGCGGCTGGCTTTATTCAGAGATGGTTGCTCCTGGAGCCCATCTCTATGCCGGTTAAGAGCAATGTCGTTTTTACAGATTCTTATCTGAAGGAGATATTCCATACGCAGTATTTCCCTAAACAGATGGAAACAGTTCCTAAGGATGGAGCCGTTGTGAAGGTGGGCACGGAAAAACTGAAATGGCATGCGCTGGACAGTAAACTGTTTAATGTGAAGCTCTTCCGTTTCGCTACTTCATTTAAGAAACCCAAGTATGGTGTCTTGTTCTGGGCGGTTACCATTATCGATTGCCCTGAGGAGATGAAAGACGTCCGCTTGTCTGTTGGCTCGAATGGTGCTTCCATGTGGTGGCTCAATGGTGAGGAGGCGGTGATGCTCGAAGGCGACCGAAGAATGGTTCGCGATGATGTGGTTTCTAAGAAGCTTACCTTGAAGAAAGGTAGGAATATCCTTCGTGGTGCAGTAATCAATGGACCTGGTATGAGCGACTTCTGTGTCCGATTCATCGACGGACAGGGCAAGCCTGTCAGAAACCTGTCTATTCACGTGAAGTAGTGCAATCAATAAAGAAAGTTATGAAACAGAACAATATATTTTTCAGATATTTTAGCCCGGTTGCTGCTCAGCAGAAACTTTATGCCGCTGCTTTGGTTGCCTTGTTGTCTTCCTCTGCTTACGAGGCAGAAGCCCAGGTGGGCGAACCTTTCATTCATGACCCTTCTACCATTGCCCTGTGTGATGGAAAGTATTATACCTTTGGAACGGGTGAAAACGGAATCTGGTCGGAGGATGGCTGGACCTGGCAGGGTGGTGCTGTTCGTCCCGGCAGAGGGGCGGCTCCTGATGTGTTGAAGATTGGCGACCGTTATCTTGTAGCCTACAGTGCTACGGGCGGTGGATTGGGAGGCAGTCATCGCGGTGATGTCCTGACGATGTGGAACAAAAGTCTCGATCCGAAATCGCCTGATTTCAAATATACTGAACCGGTGGTGGTTGCCTCATCCTTAGATGATGAAGACTGTGATGCCATTGATGCGGGCTTGTTGCTCGACCCTACTACCGGCAGACTCTGGCTCAGCTATGGTACCTATTTCGGATTTATCCGTCTGGTAGAACTCGACCCGAAGACGGGTAAGCGGATGGAAGGCAACGAACCCGTCAATATCGCCATCGACTGCGAAGCTACTGATTTGATTTACCGCAACGGCTGGTATTATCTTCTCGGCACTCATGGCACCTGTTGCGATGGTCCTAATTCTACCTACAATATCGTGGTGGGACGTTCGCGAAAGATAACCGGTCCATACGTAGATAATGTGGGCAGAGAGATGTTGCAGGGCGGTGGAAAGATGGTGATTGCAGCCAACAATCTGAAGACGGGTCCCGGTCACTTCGGACGCTATATAGAGGAAGAGGGTGTAGAAAAGATGTCGTTCCACTATGAGTCTGATTTCAGACAGGGAGGGCGAAGCGTATTGGCTATCCGTCCTTTGTTGTGGAAGAACGACTGGCCTGTGGCTGGTGATGAATTTCATGCCGGAACCTACGAGATAGAATCGGAACGAAGAGGCTATGCCCTGGAGATTGCCGTAGATTTCGTGAGAATGCAGCGGGATATAGAACCTTTCTGGATCAAGCCGACCAAGCCTCTGAAGAATATCGAGCCTCAGACCTTGAAGGAGGTAGAGGCAGAATGGCCTAAGGGCGAGGTGAAGGTAAGAATGAACGATTACATGTTCCGTCCTCATCAGAAGTGGAGTATCATGCCTGCCGGAAAGGGTGGTTATCTGGGTGGCCCTTATTATAAAATCTGCATAGAAGGCACTACTCGCTATCTTACCGCAACTGCTCAGCATGATGTCATCGCCAAACCTGAATTTACGGGTGAAGATGCCCAGCTTTGGCGCATCGAACAGCTCACCGATGGCACCTATCGCATCATGCCTAAGGCAGTGCCAGGCACAGAAGAGAAACTGGCATTGGTTTCACTCGGCGATTGTACCCCAGGCTTGGCTCCCTTCGATTTCAACAGCGATAATTCTAAATGGAATTTCAGACAACAATAAATTCATGATGAATCCCAATTTAATATACTAATAGCTTAATAGTAATTACAATGAACAAGAATGTTATATACGCAGCTTTGATGTTTGTGGTAACTATGTCTTCCGGCAATGCCTCAGCGCAGCAGTTGCCTTATCAGAATCCAGCCCTCTCGGCTCATGAGAGAGCGGTAGATTTATGTGGTCGTCTCACTTTGGAAGAGAAAGCTTCTCTGATGCTGGATGATTCACCGGCTATCCCACGATTGGGAATCAAGAGATTCCAGTGGTGGAGCGAGGCACTGCATGGTGTGGCGAACATGGGAGATGTAACCGTCTTTCCGGAACCTATCGGAATGGCAGCTTCGTTTAACGACAGAATGGTGTATAGAGTTTTTGATGCAACATCTGATGAGATGCGTGCCAAATGGAATGAACTGCAGCAGAAGGGAGGAGATGTAACCCGTTTCCATGCCCTCTCGGTCTGGACTCCAAACGTGAATATCTTCCGTGATCCTCGCTGGGGACGTGGACAGGAAACCTATGGTGAGGATCCTTATCTTACCAGTAGGATGGGATGTGCCGTGGTACGCGGATTGCAGGGACCTGAAGATACGAAATACCGCAAACTCTGGGCTTGTGCCAAGCACTATGCAATTCATAGCGGACCAGAATGGGCTCGCCATACAGACAATATTACCGATGTTACACCGCGCGACCTTTGGGAAACTTATATGCCTGCCTTCAAATCACTGGTGCAGGATGCCAAGGTGCGCGAGGTGATGTGTGCCTATCAGCGTTGGGATGATGAACCATGCTGCGGCAACACCCGCCTTTTGCAGCAGATTCTCAGGGATGAGTGGGGATTCAAGTACCTGGTAGTTTCCGACTGTGGCGCTGTTACTGATTTCTGGTCCAGCCATAAAGTTTCTAGTAATGCCAGAAATGCGGCTGCCAAAGGCGTTCTGGCTGGTACAGATGTGGAGTGTGGATATAATTATGCATATAAGTCTGTGCCTGAGGCTGTGAAGTATGGTGCCTTGACTGAAGAAGAAGTTAATAAGCATGTGATTCGTCTGCTCGAAGGTCGTTTCGATTTGGGCGAGATGGATGACAACAAGATCGTATCATGGTCGAAGATTCCTGTATCGGTGCTTTGCAGTAAGGCGCATCGCCAGCTCTCGCTCGATATGGCTCTGCAGACCATGACGCTGCTCCAAAACAATAATGAGGTATTACCTCTCGATAAAAAGGTAAAGAAGATTGCTTTCATCGGACCAAATGTGGATAACGAACCGATGATGTGGGGAAACTATAATGGTACTCCACGACAGACCATTACCATCCTGGATGGTATCAAGAGTCGTTTGAAGAAAAACCAGGTCGTCACCTTTAATGGATGCGACTTGGTGAACGACCAAGTTTTGAATTCTTACTTCGACCAGTGTAGCATGGATGGCAAGATGGGCTTTAAGGGCACTTTCTGGAACAATCGCAAGATGGAAGGCAAGCCTGTTGTCATCACCCAGGAAAAGAATCCTGTGCAGGTAACGACCTATGGTCAGCACTCCTTCGCTCCTAATGTGAAGCTGGTGGGCTTCTCTGCAAAATATGAAACCGTGTTCCGTCCTAAGCAGACAGACAAGGTGTTGCTCGACGTGGCTGGTTGCGGTCACTACGAGGTTTATCTGAATGGTGATAAGAAGGCAGAGCATTCTATCTGGCGCACTACCGAGAGTCGTATCGAGTTCCAAGCCGAGAAGGGTAAGGAGTATAAGATAGAGATTCGCTATCACGAGATGCCTAACTATAATGCGGATATAAAGTTCAATATCGGACACGAGAATCCTATCGACTATCAGGCTTCGCTCAAGCAGTTGAAGGATTGTGAGACTGTAGTCTTCGTAGGTGGTATCTCTCCACAGTTGGAAGGTGAGGAAATGCCTATCGAGATTTCTGGCTTCAAGGGTGGTGACCGCACCAACATCGAGTTGCCGAAGGTTCAGCGCAATTTCCTGAAGGCTTTGAAGGAGGCGGGCAAGAAGGTCGTCTTTGTCAACTGCTCGGGTTCGGCTATCGCCTTGACTCCAGAGACAGAGAGCTGTGATGCCATTCTTCAGGCTTGGTATCCAGGTCAGGAAGGTGGTGAGGCAGTGGCTCGTGTACTCTTCGGAGAGTACAATCCTGCCGGCAAGTTGCCTGTTACGTTCTATAAGAATTCAGAGCAGTTGCCAGATTTCAAGGATTACAGCATGAAGGGCAGAACCTATCGCTATATGAACGATGCACTCTTCCCATTCGGTTACGGCTTGAGCTATACTTCTTTCCGTATTGGCGATGCTACACTTTCCAACTCTATCCTGAAGAAGGGTGAGAAGATTACCTTGAAGGTGCCTGTAAGTAATGTTGGCAAGAAAGATGGAACTGAGGTGGTGCAGGTGTATGTGAAGGATCCTGCCGATACCGAAGGACCATTGAAGAGCTTGAAGGCTTTCGAGAGAGTGGAGGTGAAGGCAGGAAAGACTGCTGAGGCTGTCATTACGCTAGATAGCAGAAACTTCGAACTCTTCGATGCTGCAACCAATACCGTCCGTGCCAAGGCAGGAAAGTATGAGGTTTATTACGGCAGCAGTTCGGCTGATAAGGATTTGAAGAAACTGGATGTTTCTATTGAATATTAAGTAACGGTATACTTTAATATATACTGCTTTCAATAGTATCAATCCAATAAAATAATCGAATTATGAAAAGAATCCTTTGTGTACTTATCGCAGCCATCTGGCTCTGCACTTGCTGGGCAGGGAATGGCAAGAAACCCATTGTCTGGGAACAGCCGATAGCAGAATCGAATCAGATATTTAATGATCCTCGTCAGTCTCAGCTCAACATCTATCGTGTGGAATTCGCAGATGATGAAACACGAGTGTTCATGCACATCACTTTTCGCCCACACTATTGGGTAAAGTTTGTGAAGGAAACCTATCTCCTTGCTGATGGCAAGAAATATCTCGTCAAGAGCTGTGATGGACTGAAACTTGACGAAGAACACTATATGCCTAGTTCAGGCAAGGAGGATGTGGTCTTCCATTTCGCACCGCTCCCCAAGAAGACCCGAAAGTTTGACTTCCTGGAAGGTGACGGCAAACAGAACTTCAAGATACTTGGTATTGAGAGCATAGATACCCGCATCAAACGACTCTTCTCCTCGCTTTGGCGCAACGATGCGACCGGTGATTGGGAGATAGGATTCTATGATGATTTCGCCATCTACGACTGCCGTTACTGGCAATACAAGCAGAAGAATCAGAAGGGCGACAAGTACTCTTTCATCCTTACCGATGGCAAGAGCGACCTGGCTGTCAACATCGACAAGTCTCAACATGGCAAGCGCACGATGAGCATCAACGGCAAGAAAGCCGAATATTCGCTCATTACCACTTCCACCCTTCCGGATTATCCGCAGAAAGATGAGACCACATGTCTGAAGGATACTCATAACAAGCCCGATACGGCTATTGTTGTGGGATGGCTCAGAAATATGCCTAAGGAACTTTGGGATAGAGGGCAGGAGTATAGTGTGGAGTATTATGATCTCTTTTCCAAATTCACAGGAGTTAGCAATTACAGCAAGCTCGATTCTCTTGGCAGATTTGAAATCAAAGTACCTCTCATCAACTCTACCGAGGTTTTCATGGACTGGAAACACACTTTTATCAACACGGTATTGGAGCCAGGAGAGACCTATTATCTGCTCTATGACTTCAAGGCTGGACATTCCATCTTCATGGGCAAAAAATGCCGCTTGCAAAACGAACTGCTAGCACATCCTTTCCCATTGATTGACGCAGAATATCCAGGTAAGTATGAAAATAAGGTTCCAGCCCAGGAGATGATGCAGATTCTTGAAACCAGATATAAGGAGGCTGAAGGGAACTTACGAAAACTGATAGGAGAATCGGCATCTATCTCCAAATGTTATCAGGACTATACTGCCCGATATCTTCTCTGTAATTATGCATCATCAATCTTACAAGGAGCATATCACGTAAAAGACCATATTTTCCCTCAGGAATATGTGAGCCAAGTGGAAAAAATATGGAAGGAGATTCCGCAGCCTTATACTCAGTTTCGTGACTATAATATGCTGACTAATGATTTCATCGGCCAGGAAAGAAGGTTAAAGTACAGTACCCCCATGGGAAGGACCTATGGATTCTTATCCACCAATTCTTATCCGGAACTGTTGAGAAAGCACAAGGCTCTGGGGGATATTGCGATAACCGATTCAGAAATTGCTACGGTGGAACAATGGGCTAAGAATCTGGATGCCATAACTATCAAGCAATATCAGACGACAGATGCCAAGGAGCAGGAGAAAATAGTAAAAGCTTTTTCCAACTCAGTCCTTGACAAGCGCGCTACGGCTATCATTGGTAGAGAAGATATTGCCAAGATGCTTAAGGATGAGACTCCTCTCCTCGAAGTATATTATGCCCAGCATATAGCTGATAGCATGGGATGCAGCCAGCAGCAGAAAGATGTCATCATCTCCAAATCCCTTCTTGAGATGTTGGAAAGACTAGCCATGCCACTCAATAGTTATGGACTTGACCTGACTGAACATGGCATCAGTTCTGAAGTTATCAGGGAAAAAGTATTGGCAGAACACCGTAAGTATCTGTCTTTGCAGAACAGGGACATCACAGTTAGTATCAAGACAGCTCCGCAGGATATGAACGATGGAGAGAAGCTTCTTCGCCATATATTGGAGCCTTATAAGGGAAAGCTTGTATTGCTGGATGTCTGGGGAACCTGGTGTGCCCCTTGCAAGATGGCTCTTGCCCATTCGAAGGAAGAGTTCGAACGCTTGGCGCCATACGATGTGGTATATCTTTACATGGCAAGCAACAGTCCTGAAGAGTCATGGAAAAATCTCATCAGACTGAATAATCTGGTTGGCGACAATATCGCCCACTATAACTTGCCAGCGGCTCAGCAGAGTGCCATCGAGAACTATCTCAACGTTCACTCTTATCCATCCTATCGCCTCTTCGACAAGAAAGGAAATCTGGTAGATGTGAAAGTGGATGCTCGCCAGCTTGACAATCTGGAGAAAATCATCAAGGAACTGAACAGATAGTAAGAATACTGATAAAACTCCCTTCAAGGTATTGGGTACACGGTTGAATACATAATAAATCCCGAAATCGCTTGGCGGTTTCGGGATTTTTGCTTATCTTTGCCAACGTAAATAGTAAATAGTTGATAATATGGCAACGAAGTTATATCCAATAGGCATGCAGACCTTCTCTGAGATTCGAGAGGAGGACTTTCTCTATGTAGATAAGACGGAGTTCATTTATCGTATGACTCATACGAGTGGAAAGTATTTCTTCTTGAATCGTCCACGTCGTTTCGGAAAGTCACTCCTCGTCTCTACTATGCAGAGCTATTTCGAGGGAAAGAAGGAATTGTTCAAGGGATTGGCAGTTGATAAATTAGAAAAGGAGTGGACGGAATACCCTGTCCTCCATTTTGACATGAGCGGTGGCAAGCACATGGAACCAGAGCAGCTGGAATTGTATTTGGGCTATATCCTGGAAGATCAAGAGAAGAAATGGGGTATAAACGAGCCACGTATCGGGGCAAATAACCGACTCATCGACCTCATCAATACTGCTTATGAGAAGAGCGGAAAACAAGTGGTTGTGCTCATCGATGAATATGATGCGCCTATGCTGGATGTGGCTCACGAGAAAGAGCAACTGGATGTGTTGCGCAATATCATGCGTAACTTTTTTAGTCCTCTGAAATATAGTGAGGCAAAACTGCGTTTTGTTTTCCTTACAGGTATCACCAAGTTCTCGCAAGTTAGCATCTTTAGTGAACTGAACAATATCACAAATGTGTCGATGGACGATGAATATGCAGGAATCTGCGGCATCACAAAAGAAGAACTTCTGGAAAATATGTCGGATGATATCGATATGCTTGCTGACGCACTTGGATATTCTAGAGAAATGATGATTGCAAAGCTCAAGGAAAATTATGATGGCTATCATTTCTCGAAGAAATCGCCAGACGTTTTTAATCCATATAGTCTGCTCAACTGTTTCTCGAAAAAGGAATTGGGGGCATTCTGGTTCAGTTCTGGTACGCCAACTTATCTTATCAATATGTTGAGGCAGTTTGGCGTGTTGCCAACGGAGATAGCTCCGACTGAAGCTGTAAGTTCATCCTTTAATGCACCAACGGAGAATATGAAAACTATCACGCCGTTGCTCTACCAGAGCGGATATGTTACCATCAAGGAGTACGATCAGGAAACGAGGATTTATACCCTGGATATTCCAAACAAGGAAATCAAGGTAGGGTTGTTTGATAATCTTCTGCCAAACTACGTGGATGGTGTCTCTGCCGAACGGGGCAATGTGGCAATAGCCAAAATGGCATTGCTTATTGGCAAGCGCAACATGGATGGTGCCTTGCATCTGCTGCAAGACTTCTTGGGTACTGTGCCATACTGCAACGTGACCAATTATGAGGGGCATTATCAGCAGATGCTCTTCATCATCTTTACTCTCTTAACCAATTACCTGGTGGATGTGGAGGTGCATACGCCACGTGGCAGGGTAGATATTGTGCTCCTTACCAAGACTGACCTATATGTGGTTGAATTGAAGCTGAATAAGAGTGCTCAGGCGGCAATGCAGCAAATCAATCTGAAGAACTATCGTCAGCGATTCGCTCTCTGTGGCTTGCCAATTACCAAGGTTGGCATCAATTTTGATTCTACCCAAGGTACTATTGAGGATTGGGTGATAGAGGCATGAGCATCTGAGATATAGGTAAAAAAATAAAAGAGGGTGTGTCAACATAATAAATCCCGAAATCGCTTGGCGGTTTCGGGATTTTTGCTTATCTTTGCCAACGTAAATAGTAAATAGTTGATAATATGGCAACGAAGTTATATCCAATAGGCATGCAGACCTTCTCTGAGATTCGAGAGGAGGACTTTCTCTATGTAGATAAGACGGAGTTCATTTATCGTATGACTCATACGAGTGGAAAGTATTTCTTCTTGAATCGTCCACGTCGTTTTGGAAAATCTCTTTTGGTTTCGACTTTTGAGAGTTACTTCGAGGGAAAGAAGGAACTCTTTAAGGGACTTGCTGTTGAAAAACTGGAGAAGGAGTGGACGAAATATCCTGTGCTTCACTTTAGCTTGGCTGGTGGTAAGCACATGGAGAAAGACCAACTTGTGCGCTATCTCTTGTACATATTGAAGGTAAATGAAGACAAATTTGGCATCGTCAATGATTCTCCTGACCCGAATGTTCGTATGCTTAATTTAATAAAAACGGTATATGAGCAGACTGGGCAGAAGGTCGTTGTCCTCATCGATGAATACGATGCTCCTTTGCTTGATGTGGTGCATGAGGATACTAGCTTGGGCGTCTTAAGGGAGGTGATGCGCAATTTCTATAGTCCCCTAAAGGATAGCGACCGTATGCTGCGTTTCGTCTTCTTGACAGGCATCACCAAGTTCTCGCAACTTAGTATATTCAGTGAACTCAATAATATTACTAATGTGAGTATGCACCAAGAGTATGCTGGCATTTGCGGCATTACCAAGGAGGAATTGTTGGATAAGTTTGATGAGGATATTGATGTGTTAGCAGGTAGGTTGGGATTGACACACGAACAAGCCTTGTCAAAACTGAAGGAAAATTATGATGGCTATCACTTTACCTGGCCATCATCAGATATTTTCAATCCTTATAGCTTGTTGAACTGTTTAGCTGAAGGATAGATGAATTCCTATTGGTTTGGCTCAGGCACTCCTACTTATCTCCTTAATATGATGCGGAAATATGACTTTACACCGATTGACCTGGGTGAACAGATGGATGCATCAAAGGATGATTTCGATGCAGCCACTGAGACAATGACTACTATCATGCCTTTGCTTTATCAGAGTGGTTATATCACTATCAAGAATTATGATCCGGAAACGGAACTCTATACCTTGGCTCTGCCAAACAAAGAGGTGAGGATAGGTTTGTTTCGCAGTATGTTGCCGCATTATTTGGCGGCAAAGTCTGCAATGTGCAATACGACCGTGGCCAAGATGTCGGCTCTTATCAATAAGGGTAACATGGATGGTGCTCTTCAGCTATTGAAAACGTTCTGGGAGACGGTACCTTATTGCGATAATACCGATTATGAGGGGCATTATCAGCAGACAATGTATATCATCTTTGCCCTGCTTACGAATTTCCGTATATTGGTGGAACAGCATACTTTCCGGGGAAGAACAGACATTACGATGGAAACAAAGGATACCATCTATGTGATAGAACTGAAATTTAATAAGTCGGCACAAGAGGCTCTTGACCAAATCAACAACAAGCATTATGCTGATGCTTTTGCCCTAAAAGGCAAAACCGTGGAAAAGATTGGTATGAACTTTATGATTGATGAAGATAAGACGATTGTATTGGATTGGGCAAAATAGTTCCCTTAGTAGCAGAACCTCTTCTTCCTGGATTGGTGGAAGTTTGGGGAGTAGCAACAGAAAAGATGGCCTTGCAAAAAGCGGGGTCATCTTTTCTATAATAAAGGATTATCTATCAATAGAGCATCCATATTGTTCTTTATGGGTGCAAATATACGAATTAAATACGAAATTGCACTGAGTAGAGTGCAATTTTTAACGTAAATTGCACTCTACTCAGTGCAATTTGCGAATATATATAAGGTTGTAGCGATAAAATACTTAGAGAAGCAAATTTGATTTTTCTCTTATGCGGCTGCTTTAGTGCTTTATGTTAAAAATCCTAACTCATAGCTTTCTCCTCTAAAACTCACCGTTTCTTGGGGCTGAAGTCAGCGTTTTCTATTTGGGAACTCATTGACAGGATGGAAATCCTTGTATTTCTTTATGATTTCATGCTAAAAAAATAACACGGACAAATTGTCCGGTGGTTTGTAATGCGTTGATTATTGGACGGTTATGAGCGTCCGGACAGGCAATCCGGACAAATTCAATTTGTCCGTGTGTTTTTTTTCTTGTTGGAGGATTGCAAATCTGCTGGGACGCCATCCTGTGGAGTGAGATTATTGAAGAATCATGATGTGTGGTCAACTGGCTTTTGAGGTGGAAATATTCGTAAAATAACGGTGTCTTGTGTATAAATAGAGGAATTGAGCGAAGATTTCTGATTATTTTACATGTTTATTAATAAAAAAATGCTATTTTTGCAAATGTATTTTAATTTATGTAAGTTCTCTTTAAAAGTGTAAAGTTCTATAATTATCAAATATTCATAAACTATGAAGAAAAAGCAAATGAAAGCAAGTCTATTACTTGCGTCTTTATTGACGTTGGGTTTCTCGGTAACTGGGTGTACAAATGACGATTATGATTTTGACCAGATTGATGCTACGATGGGATTTGGTAGTGGCGAATTGGAAATACCTGCCAGTTCTACCATGAACATACCTCTGTCTGATATTCTGGAACTCGAAGAGAATGGTAGTGTGAAGATTGCCGCAAACGGTGATTATCTGTTCCAATTGACAGGTTCTGATGCATCATCTGCTTCACCAATGATTTCTCCTATTGTTCTGAGGGGTAATTCTTATTCTAATACGCTAACCTTAAATGCCAATTCTGCTGCCAAGTGTACCCGTGCAGCCGGTAGTCATCTCAGTTTTGTCTCTCCTAAGGAGTTGATGTTTAAATATAATGGTACGGATGCTGCTGTGAAGAGCCTGAAAAGTGCTGAGGTGGCTGGCGAAATCGAACTGAAGATTAATCTCACTCTTGGTGGTCTTTCTTCTGCTATCAACAAGATTAATAAGGCTACCCTCACTCTTCCTGGCTATCTGGAGATTTCACAGGTAACAGGTAATGGCAATGGCGTTCCTATGGTCAACGGCTCGAAGATTACCGTGGAGAATGTTTCAACAAACCGCAATCTTCAACTCACCATCAAGGCTAAAAAACTGGATTTTGCAAATCAGGATGCTTATGGTAAGGTTGTCATCGACAATAATGGCTCTATCAGGATGGATGGTTATTTCGCCCTCGGTATTGAGGCTAATGTAACGAGGGTTCCTACATCTGCACTGACCATCGGTGCCAACGTGAATGTCAATGATATTACCTTGAAGTCTGCTACCGGTATCTTCGACCCAGAAATCAATATCTCAAGCTTGGGTGATGTATCTGTGACTGGCGTTCCTGACTTCCTTTCAGAAGATGGCGTAAGAGCAGACTTGGATAATCCTCAGATTATTCTTTCTATCCAAAATGATATGGATGCAGCGGCAAAGGTGAGTGCAAAGGTGATTTCTACCAAGAACGGACAAAATTTGGCTACCGTGCAACTCCCTGAGATGAATATCTGCAAGACTACTGTTGCGCCAGTGACCAAGATCTGTATCTGCCGCCATAAGACTGCAGAACTGACTGCTCAGTATGGTGCTGCCAATGTATATGAGGTGAGCAACCTGGCTACGCTTATCAACAAGCATCTTCCAGACCACGTACAGATTACCAATGTAGAGACGAAGGCTGATCTCAGTCAGGAAATGACCATCGAGTTCGGCCGCAATTATCGTATCGAGCCAAGCTACGAGATTTATGCACCGTTGGCATTTGCCGAGGATGCAGTCATCGAATATGCTGATGATTTCGACGGTTGGAATGATGATTTGGATGATCTGGAATTGTCTGAAGGAACTTATGTTCGACTGACAGCCGATGCGCAGAACCTGGTTCCTGCTACCCTCATCGTAGAGGCAACTCCACTCGGACTGGAAGGTACTGATATCAGTAACCTGATAGAAGTGAATGTCAAGAAGGGTACTGTGAAAGCATCTGCTGATGGCGTGACAGCCGTGAACTCTCCGCTGGAAATCGAACTCCGTGAAAAGGTAAAGGGCGGATTGCAGAAGCTCGACGGACTCTCTTATAAGGTAAAAGGTAAGGCAAGCCATGATGGAACTACCGTGACCGGTATCAACCTTAACTCTAAGAAGCATACCCTGAAGTTGGAAAACATTAAGGTGAAACTCGTGGGTAAGGTGATTGGTAACTTCAATTAATGACAGAGAGTAGTAACAGAATAATAACACACATAAAAGACAAAGAAAATGATGAATAAAATATATAAGCATCTCTTGGCTGCCTCTCTGTTGATGATGGGTGGCACCGCAATGGCTCAGACACTCAATTCCGCTTATTTTACTGACGACTACAAGTTCCGTCACGATATGAACCCGGCTTTTGAGAACAAGCAGAACTATATCACCATCCCTGCATTGGGTAATATAAATGTCAACCTGCAGGGCAACTTCGGCTACCAGGATATTGTACTGAACAATCCGATGTACGGACAGGAGGCGGGTGCCAAGAAGATGACTTCCTTCATGAATCCTTATATTTCTGCCGATGAGGCGCTGAAAGGTTTCAGCAAGAGCAACAACCGCATACAGGGTGATGTGGGCATCTCCATACTTTCTGCCGGTTTCAAGGGCTTTGGCGGTTATAATACCATCGAGGTGAATGCCAAGGCATCTTTCGGCGCTTCCCTGCCTTATGAGTTGTTTGAATTTGCCAAGAACACGGGTAATCAGAATTATGAGATTGGTGATGTGAGCATGATGGCTCGCTCTTATGCTGAATTGGCATTGGGTCACTCTCATCAGATCAACAAGAAACTCCGCATCGGTGCTAAGTTGAAGTTCCTCTTCGGTGTGGCTGATGGTGATGTTCGTCTGGAAAACCTGCGTGCTGACCTCTCTGGTGCAGACAAGTGGATTGTTTCCGGCAAGGCGAATGCCCAGGTTTCTATGAAGGGCTTTACTTATAAGACTTCCGAGGATGAATATAATAATTCAGACAAGGGAAAATATGAAAAGATAGATGATGTAGATGTTGATGGCGCAGGATTGGGCGGCTTCGGTATGGCACTCGACCTCGGTGGTGTCTATAAGTTGAACGACAACCTGACCCTGAGTGCTTCTGTTCTCGATTTGGGCTTCATCAACTGGAGCAACAATATGAAGGCTGTGAACAGAGCTGAGAGCTTCGAGTTCAATGGCTTCCATGATACTGCGGTAAGAGAAAACAGCGGTCCTACCATCGATGACAAGATGGATGACTATGGCGACCAGATTACCGACTTCATCAACCTGAAGGATTTGGGCGACCAGGGTAGCCGTACTACCGCTCTGGCTGCTACGCTCAACTTTGGTGCAGAGTACAGTTTGCCAGCATACGACAAGTTGTCCTTCGGTTTGCTGAGCAGCACCCGCATCAATGGTGATTATACCTGGAGCGAGGGTAGACTCAGTGCCAACTGGAAACCATTGAAGTGGTTGGATGGTGGTGTCAACTTTGCTGTCAGCAGTTTTGCTACAAGTATGGGTTATGTTCTGAATATCCATCCAAAGGGTTACAACTTCTTCATCGGTATGGATCACATCTTGGGCAAGACCAGCAAAGAGTTCATTCCTCTCAGTTCCAATGCCAGCATCGCATTGGGTATGAGCGTTACCTGGTAACAGATAATTGTAGGTTTGAGAAGTAGGAAAATATGATAATAGGAGGTAAACACCAATGATTAGTGTTTACCTCCTATTTATTTTATATACAGAATAAAGTATTTGATACATGTGATAAAGTAGAATTCTGCTTTTTTGCTTACCTTTGCATCCACAAATAACAATTTAATCAACTAATAATTAATTTAAATCATAAAATGACTAGATACAGAATGATTTTATCCCTGCTTTTGGCTGGCATGGGAACTGCAGCAAATGCACAGAACATCAACTTGCCTATCATCCAGACCAAGTACACCGCCGATCCTGTACCTTATGTGCACAACGATACGGTTTATCTCTATACCACCCACGATGAGGACGGGGCTGAGGGGTTCCTGATGAAAGACTGGCTGCTCTATACCTCAACGGATATGGTAAACTGGCAAGACCGCGGTGCCGTGGCTTCATTGAAAGACTTCAAGTGGTTCAAGGGTGAGAATGGTGCCTGGGCAGAGCAGGTCATCGAGCGCAATGGCAAATGGTATATGTATTGTCCTATCCACGGTCATGGCATCGGAGTGCTGGTAGCTGATAATCCATACGGACCGTTTAAGGATCCTATCGGAAAGCCTCTGGCATGGGAGGGCGACTGGTTCGACATCGACCCTACCGTATGGATTGATGATGATAACCAGGCTTACATGTATTGGGGAAATCCAGAATTGAAGGCAGTGAAACTGAACGAGGACATGATTTCTTATTCTGATTCCATCATGCACTTCCCGAAGATTCAGGATTATCAGGAAGGTCCTTGGCTCTGGAAGCGCAATGGCAATTATTATCTGGCTTATGCTTCTACCTGCTGTCCTGAGGGCATCGGTTATGCGATGAGCAAGAATCCGCTCGGACCGTGGGAATATAAGGGACATATCATGAACCATACGTCTCGTACTCGTGGCAATCATCCGGGCATCATCGACTACAAAGGCAAGAGCTATTGCTTCGGCTTGAATTATGATATCTTCCGTTTGAAGACTGGACGTCATGCCGAGCAGCGTTCTGTTTCTGCGGCCGAAATGACTTACAATCCTGACGGAACCATCCAGGAGTTGCCATACTTCCAGGATTGCAAGTTGGAGCAGATAGAATGGTTCAACCCTTATCGCCAGGTTGAGGCTGAGACGATGGCTTGGGGCTATGGATTGAAGACGCAGCCTAAGAACCAATGGGTGCAGAAGGACAGATGGAACCAGGTGGTTACGAATGTTGATGAGGGAAAGTATATCCTCGTGAAGGGTGTTGACTTCAAGAAGGGAGCAAGTAAGTTTGAGGTTTCTGCCTCTTGCCACATGTTGGGTGGCAGCGTCGAAATCCGTCTTGATGGGGTAAACGGCCAGTGCATCGGCAAGGTGGATATCAAAAACACCAAGGATGAATACAATACATTCTCTACCCAGGTGAAGAAGGTAAAGGGTGTACACGACCTCTACTTCGTCTTTAAGGGAGGCGACATCCAGAAGCAGAACCTCTTCTTCCTGGACTGGTGGAAGTTTGGGGAGTAAGATAAACTTAATAAAGTTTTTGAAACATTCGATAAAGTCATTATGATTGTTTTTTCGTAATTTTGCAGCGTTAAACGAATAAACAATCATAATGATGAATACAACGAAAATCTTGGCTCTCAGAAAGCCGTTACTGATAAGCGCATGGCTGCTTGCCATGCAGGGTGCTACCTATGCACAGAACCCAATCGTGCAAACACAGTTAACTACCGACCCGGCACCTCTGGTTGTTGGAGACCGTCTCTATGTATATGCCGGTCATGATGAAGATAAGGCTGACTTCTTTTGGATGAACGAGTGGCGCGTGTATTCCACTACTGATATGGTAAACTGGACCGACCATGGTTCTCCGCTCGACCTCAGTTCTTTTTCCTGGGCAGATGACCGTGCCTGGGCAGCACAGACCATCGAACGTAATGGTAAGTATTACTGGTATATCTGTGCGCACTCTAAACTGACGGGCGGAATGGCTATCGGCGTGGCTGTGGCTGATTCTCCTACCGGTCCGTTCAAGGATGCGCTGGGCAAACCGCTTTTCGATAACGGAAGTTGGGACAATATCGACCCTACCGTTTGGATGGATGAGGATGGTCAGGCTTATCTCTATTGGGGTAATCCACATCTTTACTATGCCAAACTGAATAAAGATATGATCAGCTTCAAGGGTGGTATAGGTGCTAAGGCAGCTGTTGATGAAAAGCGTGAAGTAGGCAGAATCGTGATGACTGAGGAGGGATTCGGTTCGCCTGACGTGGAGAAGCGCGATTCAACCCGAAAATATAAGGATTGCTACACAGAGGGACCTTGGTTCATGAAGCGTGGCAAGAATTATTATATGCTTTATGCTGCAGGTGGAGTGCCTGAGCATATCGCTTATTCCATGAGCAAGAAGCCTTTCGGACCATGGAAGTATATGGGCGAAATCATGCCATTGGAAGATACGGGTTCCTTTACTAATCATTGCGGTGTGACCGACTTCAAGGGCAAGTCTTATTTCTTCTATCATACGGGTAAACTGGGTGGCGGATTCGGACGCAGTGTGGCTGTGGAAGAATTCAAATATAATGCCGACGGTACATTCCCAATCATCCACCATACCCAGGAAGGAGTGGCTCCTATCGCAACCCTCAATCCTTACAAGCGTCAGGAGGCTGAAACCATCGCTTTCTCTAAGGGAGTGAAGTCGGAGCAGACCGATGATACGGGTGTTTATATCTCAGAAATCCATACAGGTGATTATATCAAGGTACGTGAGGTGGATTTCGGAAATGAGAGTCCGGATGCATTTGCCATCTCAGCGGCGTGCTCTTCGCTTGGAGGTTCGCTGGAGGTTCATCTCGATAAGGAAGATGGCGAACTGATAGCTAAACTTGATGTTACCAAGACGGGTGGCTGGGAAAAGTGGAAGACTTTCTCGGCACAAATGCTAAAGAAAGTAACAGGAAAGCATGATATATACTTCGTGTTCAAGGGATTGAAGGGAAGCAAACTCTTCAATTTCGACTGGTGGAAGTTTGAGAAGAATTTCGCCAATCCTGTGGTTTGGGCTGATGTGCCTGATGTGGATGTAATCCGTGTGGGTGACAGCTTCTATATGGTAAGCACCACCATGCATCTGATGCCGGGTGCGCCTATCATGAAATCGAAGGATTTGGTGAACTGGGAAACCGTGAACTATATCTTCCCTAAACTTACCGATTCGCCTAAGTATGACATGAAGGAGGGTACGGTGTATGGTCGTGGTCAGTGGGCCACTTCGCTGCAGTATCATCGTGGCAAGTTCTATGCGCTCTTTGCTCCGAATGATAATCCTGGTGGAGAGACTTATATCTGTACAGCCGATGATATCGAGGGAAAATGGACTATCCACAGCCGTTTGCAGCATTTCCATGATGCCGCTCTCTTCTTCGATGACGACGATAAGGCATACGTGGTTTATGGAACGGGAGAGATGGTGCAGCTGAATGCCGACCTGACGGATGTGGTGCCGGGCAGCCATCGTAAACTCTTTGAGCGTGATGCTGATGAAACGGGTTTGCTCGAAGGCTCCCGCATGATCAAGCACAACGGCAAGTATTATCTTCTGATGATTTCGTGGCCACAGGGACATCCTCGTCGTGAAGTGTGCTATCGTGCAGATAAGATAACGGGTCCTTACGAAAAGAAGGTGATTCTGGAGACAGAGTTTGCCGGATTCAACGGTGTGGGACAAGGTACGATTGTAGATGATAAGGATGGCAACTGGTATGGCATCGTATTCCAAGACCGTGGTGGAGTGGGCAGAGTGCTCACGCTGGAGCCATGTACCTGGAAGGACGGATGGCCTATGCTGACCGATGAGAAGGGCAATATTCCTGCCGAGATGCAGAAGCCTGTGTTGGGCTATGACGGCAAGGGACTCGTGTATAGCGACGATTTCTCGAAGGATAAACTGGAACTGCAGTGGCAGTGGAACCACAATCCTGTGGATAATGCCTGGTCGCTCACAGAGCGCAAGGGCTGGCTCCGCCTGAAGACATCCCGTATTGTTCCTAACATCTTCCTGGCTCCCAATACCATCAGTACCCGTACCGAAGGACCAACCTGCGAGGGAATCGTCAAGATGGATGTAAGTAAGATGAAGGATGGCGATGTGGCTGGCTTGTCAGCCTTCCAGGGTGATGCGGCCCTGCTTTCTATCGTAAAGGAAGGCAAGAAACTCTTTGTGGTGGGTACCAAGGAGAGTGTAGCTTTGACTGAAAAGGAGAAGGCGGTGACCGATGTGAAGCGTGAGGAGGTGTATCGCCAGCCTTTGAATCTGAAGCAGGATAAGGCAACGAAATCAAGCATCATCTATCTGAAGATGAGTTGCGATTTCCGTCTTCATCAGGATCTTGCCACCTTATTATATAGTATAGATGGAAAGACCTGGATTCCTGCCATCAAGGATTTCAAGATGCAATATGATTATCGCCGCTTCTTCATGGGTACCCGTATTGCCATCTACAATTATGCCACAAAGGCTGCTGGCGGATATGTGGATGTGGATAGTTTTGAGTATTCTAAAAGAAAATAGGTTTAAAGTTTGAGCTTTTTTTAATTTTAACGGCACAAAGTGAAGGAAAATCAAAAAGTTTCCTTATCTTTGTGCCGTTTTTAATAACTAATCAATGCTGATTTTATGAACAGAAATAAGATGATTTTGGGGGCTTGGGTTTTGGGACTATTGTTTCCGATAGAGATGATGGCTAAGACAAGTTGCACAGATAATAGTACTCGACTTTGGTATAACGCCCCTGCCCAGCAGTGGCTGGAGGCTCTGCCTATCGGAAACTCTCATCTGGGAGGTATGGTGTATGGCGGAACCACGGACGAAAATATCCAGTTGAATGAGGAGACTTTCTGGAGTGGCGGTCCCCATAACAACAATAGCAAGAAATCCCTGGAGAATCTGCCAAAGGTGAGGGAACTCATCTTCAATGGCAGGGAAGAGGAGGCGGCGGCTCTCATCAACCAGACTTTCATACCTGGTCCTCATGGCATGCGCTTCCTGCCGATGGCAAATCTGCACATCAGCATGAAGAATCAGGGAAAGGCTGAGCAGTTTGTGCGCGACCTGGACTTGAAGAGGGCGATTGCTACGACTTCTTTCGTGATGGATGGCGTAAGATATACCCGTACCACCTTTGCTTCGCTGGCTGATGGCGTCATCGTCTGCCATATCAAGGCGAGTAGAAAGGGTGCCCTGAACATCGATGTTACCCTGGATTCGCCTTTTGAACATCAGACTCAGAAGACTGCGAATGGTGTAGTGCTGAAGGTGAAGGGACAAGACCAGGAGGGCATCAAGGCGGCTCTTGCTGCCGAATGTGTGGCGGATGTAAAGACGGATGGCACCGAGGCAACCATCATCGTGAGTGCTGCTACCAATTTTGTGAACTATCACGATGTGTCGGGCAATGCTGCCCAGCGCAATGCTGACTATATAAATAAGGTGAAACTGATGAGCTACGCACAGTTGGAAAAGCGCCATGTGGAGGCTTATCAGAAGCAGTTTGCTACTTCTTCCCTCGTTCTGCCAACCGATGTCAATGCTTCGTTGCCTACCAACCAGCGTCTGGAGAAATTTGCGGGCAGCAAGGATATGGCGATGGTGGCGCTGATGTATAACTATGGTCGTTATCTGCTCATTTCTTCTTCCCAGCCTGGTGGACAGGCAGCAAACCTGCAGGGTGTTTGGAATGATAGCAGAAATGCGCCTTGGGACAGCAAATACACCATCAACATCAATACGGAGATGAACTACTGGCCTGCTGAGGTAACGAATCTCGCCAACACCACGGAGCCTCTGTATTCGCTCATTAAGGATTTGAGCGTAACGGGAGCACAGACGGCTAGGGAAATGTATGGTTGCCGTGGCTGGATGGCTCATCATAACACCGATATCTGGCGCATAGCGGGTCCGGTGGATGGAGCGCAGTGGGGCATGTTTCCGAATGGCGGTGCCTGGCTCACCACCCATCTCTGGCAGCATTATCTCTATACGGGCGACAAGGCTTTCCTCAAGCAATGGTATCCGGTAATAAAAGGTGCTGCAGAGTTCTATCTCGACTATATGCAGAAGTTGCCAGGCACCGAATGGAAGGTAACCGTGCCGTCGGTGAGTCCGGAACAGGGACCTATGGGTAAGAGAACTGCCGTAACAGCGGGTTGCACGATGGATAACCAGATAGCCTTCGATGCCCTGACCAATGCAGTGAAGGCATCAGAAATATTAGGTGTTGATGAGGCTGAACGCAAGGCGATGCAGCTGTTGGTTTCTCAGATTCCGCCGATGCAGATAGGAAAGTACGGACAGTTGCAGGAGTGGCTTGTAGATGCGGATGATCCGAAGAACGAGCATCGCCACATCTCGCATCTCTACGGATTGTATCCATCCAATCAGATTTCTCCTTTCTCTCATCCGGAACTGTTCCATGCCGCTGCCACCACTCTGAAGCATCGTGGCGACCAGGCTACGGGCTGGAGTCTGGGTTGGAAGACGAATTTCTGGGCACGCATGCTCGATGGCAATCATGCATTCAGAATCATCAGCAATATGCTTCGCCTATTGCCATCTGATGCGCAGGCAAAGGAGTATCCTGATGGCAGAACCTATCCGAATCTCTTCGATGCCCATCCGCCATTCCAGATTGACGGCAACTTCGGAGTAACAGCCGGTATCGCTGAGATGCTCCTGCAGAGTCATGATGGAGCCGTGCATCTCTTGCCAGCCTTGCCTGATGTATGGGCAGATGGCGAGGTAAAGGGGCTTTGTGCTCGTGGTGGATTTGTGGTTGACATGAAGTGGCAGGACAAACAGCTGGTTTCGGCTAAGATATATTCTTCTTTAGGCGGAACCCTGCGTATCCGTTCTTATGTTCCCTTGAAAGGGAAGGGATTGAGAAAGGCTGAGGGCACTTGTGCGAATCCTTTGCTCCAAGCTGCTGTCATCAAGCAACCGATGGAACAGCATCGTGTGGATGAAGGAGTCAAGGCTCATATCCCACAAGTTTTCGAGTATGACTTGGATACAGAAGCTGGAAAATCTTATCAAATTAAGTAAAATCACAAATAGTTGCCATAAAACTACGAAAAATCCACCTTTGTGTTTAGTTTCTTTCGTAATTTTGTGGCAACTTTTGTATAATCATAAACTTCATAAAGAATGAACAAACTATTAATTGCAACTTTTAGCCTAGCCTTATGTGCTGGCTCTATTTCGGCTTTGGCTCAGAATGGTCAGGTATCTGCCCAGAAAAAGCTGGTGACTCAACAGCAACCAGGTAGAATGACTTGGTCGGCAGACAATGGAAATGGAACTTATACTAATCCTCTCTTCTATGATGAGTTCTCTGACCCAGATATTATCAGAGTGGGTGAGGATTATTATCTGGCGGGTACCACGATGCATAGTGTACCAGGCTTGGTGGTACTTCATTCCAAGGATTTGGTTAACTGGGAATTCTCCTCTTATTGTTTCGACCGCTTTGATGATTCCGATGATTTCAATCTCCGCAATGGCAAGGAGGCTTACGGACAGGGTATCTGGGCTCCTGCCATCCGTTATCATAACGGAAAGTTCTATATCTTCTCCAATATCAACGGACATGGCTTGCAGGTGTATATCTCGGACAGTGCCAAGGGACCTTGGAAACATCATCAGATCAAGGGCGACATCTACGACCTCTCAGTGCTCTTCGATGACGATGGCAAGATATATGCTATCCATAAGTATGGCAACGTTACTGTAACCGAGTTGAAACCAGACTTGAGTGGACCTGTGGAAGGCTCCAGTAAGGTGGTGATTCCGGAAGGCAATGCAATGGGTGAGGGACATCATATTTATAAAATCAATGGTATGTACTATATCCTCTCTGCAGATTATTCTCCGATAGGCCGCATGCAGTGCGCCCGAAGCAAGAGTATCTGGGGACCTTATGAAACTTGCGTGATTAGCGAACGCGAATCGTATGGTTATGCTGCTGGATGGAGCGTAGGTAACATGGGTATCGGTCGTCCTTTGCCGGAAGATGGTTTCAGATTCCAGAACAACAAGCCTAATGGTCTGAACCTGGGCTGTGCTACCATTCATCAGGGCGGCATCGTGCAGGCTCCTGACGGGAAATGGTGGGGCGTTTCGATGCAGGACTTCAATGCCGTGGGAAGAACGGTGTGCCTGTCGCCTATCACTTGGGTTGACGGCTGGCCTTACTTCGGATTGGAGAAGAACCTGGGACGTTCGCCTCGTACCTGGTTCAAACCGAATGATGCGGTAAAAGCGCCTCAGGCTCCATACGACAGATGTGATGATTTCTCGGGTAAAACTTTTAAACCGGTTTGGCAATGGAATCATAATCCGAATGACAAGATGTGGTCGCTGAATAAGGAGCGAAAAGGATGGCTCCGTTTGCATTCCATGCCTGCCAAGCAACTGCTTTGGGCAAAGAATACATTGACGCAGCGTGCCATCGGACCGGTATCTTATACATCTGTAAAGTTGGATGCTTCCCGCTTGAAGGTAGGTGATGAGGCTGGTTTGGGTGCCATCAATACGCCATACGCTTCATTGGGCGTTGTCAAGACGGATAAGGGGTTGAACTTGAGATGTTATGACCAGAATACCAACAAGGAAGTGTGGAAGCCTTTGGCTAAAAGCAAGGTAGTATGGTTGCGACTTTGGGGTGATTATGACAAGAGCCAGTTGCAATATTCCTATTCTCTGGATGGCAAGACCTGGGAGAATATCGGCGAGCAGATGCTTTCGCCTTATCAGTTGAAGACCTTCCAAGGGGTGCGTGTGGCACTTTATGCTTTCAACAAGAAGGAATTGAATGGCGGTGTGGCTGATTTTGATGATTTCAAGGTGGAGGAGCCGATGGCAGACAGAACTGCCAATCTGCCTATAGGCAAGACCATAAGATTCTCTAATCTCGCTGATGGCAGTCTGATGGATGCAACCGGACATGGATTGATGCATAGTTCCGGTAACCGAAACGACATGAGAAATCAGGTGAAGTTTGTTGTGGAGGATAGAGGTAAGGGAAAGATTGCTTTGAAGACGGCTGACGGACGATATGTTTATATTGCTGGTGCAGGTTTATCTGGTGATGTTCGTCTGACTTCAGACTCTTCCAAGGCAGAGGAGTTTGTATGGCAGGATATGCTTTATAACCGCTGCATGCTGCTTTCTCTGAAGACTCAGCGTTATGTGGGTAAGAATCCAATAGATGGAAGTCCTTATTCTGCAGATTACCAAGGTGCTGACGCCGGCATGAAGAACGGCTGTGTTTTTACATGGGAAGTTGTTGAGTAAAGATATCTATTCTTTATAAATTAGAAGAGGCAGACTCTCGCTGTGGGGAGTCTGCCTCTTTTTCTTATGTGATATTGTTCGATTATTCGAAATAGAATGTAAGTGCTATCATTTTGCTGTGTGCTGACTTAGTTGATAGTGTATATGGAAGTGTACTCTTGTCTTTTACATTTTTGATGTGATTCTTATCGTATGTATCTGTTATTCCATACATGAATTTCAATTCAGGGCGAAGTTTAAAATAAGGCAGATAGAAATCACACCCCAATCCCAACTCCAGGAACAGATCTGTTTTCTTCAGTTTGATATAATCTTCGTTTTTGCTGTTCAGATTCATCATCGGGTTGATTCCTGCCATGATGTATGGGCGGTGATTATTGAATCTCTGTGCAGCAAATATCAGGTCGAAAGCGCTTGAAATGTAAGCTGTCTTCATCTCCTGTTTCTGTTGGATTGGATTTCCGGCTCCATCTTTTTCCAGCATGTTGTAGAAGGAGAGATGTCGGGTACCGAAATACATGGCTGGTGCTATGCGTAGCTGGAAGTGGGTGTTGAGACGGAATTCTCCTAGTACACCTACTGTAAATCCAGTATCCCATCTGTCCTGGTCTACTGTTACACAGCTTTGCTGCTCAATGCCGTCAGCATCAAGATAAGTCACCGGTCCTGCATTCTGGAATTCTATATCCTGGAAGTGGGTGCCTACTAATACACCGAAGTGGAATGGGCGCAAATCGGTATAAGGACGGTTTTCTACCGTTCTTTCCTGTGCGCCAGCCTGGATTGTGATGGCAAGGCTTATGATGAATGTCAATAGTTTCTGTTTCATATATTTATAACGGAATATTCCTCTTCATATTGCTTTCCGTTTTATTTCGATTATGTATAAATTAATCTAATTCTTGAAAATTCTTATACCTAATTGTAGGTATTTCAGAAATTATTATTATCTTTGCACCATAATTATTAGGTAATATACCTGATGTTATGAAGTAAGACAAATTAAAAGCATATTATACAAAAACATTATAAACATTTAAACATTAATAATTATGGCATACGTAATTGGTGACGATTGTATCGCTTGCGGTACATGTATTGATGAGTGTCCATCAGGTGCAATCTCTGAGGGCGATAAGTATTCAATCAACCCAGACCTCTGCACAGAGTGTGGTACTTGTGCTGATGTTTGCCCTAACGAGGCAATCTGTCTTCCTTAATCTATAAGGATAGATACTTTTAGTTACATAAAACATTGAGAGCGGTTCCTTTGGAATCGCTCTTTTCTTTTTCTATTGTTTAAAGATTTTGTTTTATCGTTATTTCCTTTTATTTGCCTATAGTACAAATCAAATAAACTAAAAGGGGATTGCATCAATATCTGATGCAATCCCCAATATGTTGTAGTTAATGTTATGCTTATTCGCCTGGCTTGAGACCTGCCTTCTCGTAAGCATCGTTAGCTAACTTATTCTGTGGATCAAGCTTCAGAAGCTTATCCCAGTATGGCTTAGCTGTATTGAAATCCTGCTTGTCGTAGGTATAGATGAAGCCCATATACTGGTAAGATGTCTTCAGGTAGCTGAGCTCATCTTCATCACACTGCTTTGCTTCCAGCTCATTGATTACTTCTGTATAAGCAGCAATAGCCTTGTCGTCCAACTCGTTCTGGAAAGCTGTGTTACCCTCTTGAAGCTTAGCAAATGGCTTCAATGTAGGATATTTCTCTGCTAACTTAGCGTATACGCTGATAGCCTTGTCGATGTTCTCAATCTTCTTTGCTGGATCTTTCTTAGCCTTGTTTACATAGATTTCAGCAAGCTTCATGAAGTCTGTAGGAGCAGCATTTGGATTCTTATCCATGTACTGCTGGTTGTACTCCAATGCCTTGTCTTCATCGCCCAACTCCTTGTAAGCCTCAGAGATATACTGCAATGGCTTAGGATCGTCTGCCTTCATCTCCAATGCCTTCTGGTACTGAGCAATAGCCTCATTATACTGTTTGTTGCCAGCCAAAGCCAAACCATAATAAGCAACGATACTAGCATTTTTCTTGATAGAATCTGTGTTCATTACGATGTTTGAATGCTTTAGAGCGGATTCAAAGTTCTTTACGTCAACTGCAGCGCGCATAGCCAAAACCTGCATAGCTGCATCCTTAGGGAACTTCTGGATACCACTTTCGCAAAGGCTCAAACTTTCTTCCTTCTTTCCAACGATGTAAGCTGTGAAAGCATATTCGTACTGAGTATACTCTTCAAGTGTGTTTGGCTTAGCCTTTGAGAAATACTCATAAGCCTTCTCGTAGTTGCCAGCGCTGAAGAAGTTGTGACCTGCTTCTGCCTCGATAGGGTAGTTAGGGTTGATTTCTCTCAGTTTGTTCAAAGCTTCCGCACTTGCCTGTGGGTCAATTTTACGGTAAACGTTAGAATAGCTGATGTATCCCTGAGGATTCTTAGGATCCATTGTCATACACTGACCATACCATGTAGCAGCCTCACCACCATTGTCCTGCATTGCATAGATGTCGCCTTTCAGAATGTAAGCGTCACCATAGTTCTTGAACTTAGCGATGACAGCATCAGCAACAGCATTAGCCTGATCATAGTTCTTGTTCATTGCAAGAAGGTTACCTAAAGCTACCAATGCCTTAGGATCCTTTTTGAACTCCTTCTGGTATTCCTTGATTTCCTTGGCAAAAGCCTTAGGATCTGCATTACCAGCCTTCAATGTAGTCTCTATAGGTTTCAGCATGTCCTTATAGTTGACATCCTGTGCCATTGCAGGTGCTGCCAATCCCATGACGAGCAAACCTGCTACTAAATATTTAATTGCTTTCATAATTCTACTTTTTTATATGTGTCTCTTTCTTAGCTTTTTCTTTAGCGTTTTACATTAACGGTCTTTATAGTGATGTCACCTCTGTATGGAAGTAAACCGGTCTTGAACAGAATGAGCTGACCTCTTGGGCCTGAAATGTAGTTTGCGAAGCTCCAAGGCAATGCCCTGTGAGGGTCAACTACAATAGCATATAATG
Source organism: Segatella copri (assembly GCA_021628325.1). Classification (GTDB taxonomy): domain Bacteria; phylum Bacteroidota; class Bacteroidia; order Bacteroidales; family Bacteroidaceae; genus Prevotella; species Prevotella copri_R. The sequence goes on from JAJXAL010000024.1 coordinate 37,417, forward strand.
TTCTGACGAACGGATATCTTCCATCCAGCAAGTATGCCTGATATGGTTGCCAGCTGTTATATGGTGTTGCCACATCTTTGATAGATACTCGCATGACATGAATATTCTTCTTAAATGTAGTGTTGGTTGAATCACGGCGGTCGTTCAGCCAGTTAGATCCAATTACACCGATTGAGCCTGGGTTCTGATCCACATAGTCGATAACCTCTTTACTAGTTTTTGCGGCCATGATTTTTGCACCCATTTTAGCTCCGTGCAGTACAGAGTCTACTACATAATTGGTTGTTGCAGAGCGGGTATTATCGAAAATAACTTCGATGTCACCTCTCTTAGAACCTTTCACAATATCACTCCATTTTGTTGCCTTACCCGTAAGGATACGTTTGATATCTTTTACCGTAATACAAGTATCATTGTTTTGCTTGTTTACAATAAATGCCAATCCATCGTAACCGATAGGAAAAACAGAAGGAATTACATTGCTTTTAGACTTCAAGTAGGCTATTTCACTATCTTTCAAATTACGTGTAGTGAACAAGAGCGCTGTTTTGAAATCTTTAATCATCTGAAGTCCGGTGACTTCATCTGTATACTTCGGCTTGAGTTTAGCTTTTGGGAACTCATACTCAAACTGACTTCTTTCTTCGTCAATGATAGGACTCAAACTCTCGTCAGCCACAAATTCAATTGTGCCTGAAGTAGGAGTATCAGTTCTACCATCTTTGGCTTTCTTCTCGCCACATGACGAGAAGAAAGCCATTGATAGTACTGTTAATCCTATACCTAAAAAAATATAAGATGTTCTTTTCATTCTATTACTGCAATCTAAATACAACTGGTACAGTATACTTAACACGTACAGCAGAACCGTTTTGCTTACCTGGTTTCCACCTAGGCATGCTCTTAACGACACGCTGTGCTTCACGGTCAAGTGAAGGGTCTACGGAACGAGCTACCCTAACATCAGAGATAGAACCATCACGTTCTACCACGAATGATACGATAACACGACCCTGTACACCATTCTCCTGTGCAACGACAGGATACTTGATGTTGCTTGCAAGATAAGACATCAGGGCGCCTTGTCCACCAGGGAATGAAGGCATCTCCTCTACGACGTCGAAGACCTTAGTAGCAACCTCAGGTTTTGGTGCTGGTGGTGGAGGTGGAGCTGCCACTGCAATATCATTCCTTACAGCTTCAACTGTACGGTCCTTCACACCTTCCTTGTTTTCAGTACCGACTGCAACTTTGTCATCCAGTTTATCCATCTGCTTAACCTGGTTTTCCTCTTTTACGAGTTCATCCTTCT
>JAJXAL010000145.1:0-6368 GCA_021628325.1 Segatella copri
TCTATGCGATATTCCACATCTGCGCCGCCCATGAATCCAGCCTGATACTTAGGCTCTAGCGAGGTTCCCTCCAAAGTTTCCAGAGTCAATCCGCTCCAGTTAGCCAGAGTTACACCGATACGAGGAATTACCGAGAATCTGCCTACCGGATTCTCCACTTCTTGTGCCTTTGCTCCCACCACAGCAAGCAGCAGCACCATCATTATAACTATTTTCTTTTTCATTTCCACAACAGTTTGTATATCATAATAACAAGAAACAAGGGATAATATTGCATCCTACTGCCATTTTTCTCCATGAAAGACCTGTTCTCGCAAAGTGTTAATTATTCCAACTCATAGTTTTCTTCCCCTCAACTCACCGTTTTCTGGAGCATAAGTCATAGTTTGTTCCATGACAAAGCTGTGTTTATGACCCAAAAATATAACACGGACAAATTGAATTTGTCCGGCTGTCTGTCCGACAGCTTTATAATCTTCTTATAGTCAACGGGTTATCTTATGCCGGGCAAATTTGTCCGGACAAATTCAATTTGTCCGTGTTTTTTTTCTTGGAAAGAGGCGAGCTTTACAGCCAGCATTCTTACCCCTGTATTCGTCAAAAGTGTGATTTATCACAAAAAAATCGAATAACATGGGGATAAAACGTAATAATGTGAAGAACGGCATCTGCTCTGCCTATTGCACTATCCTCCTCCACCAAGATGTAAGCACCCATCAAATTAAAAATGAACCATCCCTACACGCACTTCCTTGTTTGGATAATCCAGCTGATAGCTCTGCAAGATAGGGTTATACTTCTTGATGGTGAGATACCCACTCTGATAAAGCAATGGTAAAGCAGAAGTCATCTGCTCAGGAGAGACATCGAAATCATCCACCCCTACGGATTTCTGTTCTATATCCATCACCCCCACATGATGTTTGCGTAAAGTGTTGATAATGTATGCAGGAGTACCTGAACTAAACCAATAAGCTGCTATTTCCTTACTTCTCAACGCTTTAACCAGACTAAACGGATTAAACACATCTTCTGATTTTTTACTGAAATGATAACCATCATAATATGAACTCAACTCGGCAACCGTTTCATCAAAAGTTTTTCCCAAAGACTTGGCTAGCAACTCAACATCAGGCTTCATCACCGTCAGTAGTTCTGTCTTGCTGATACCACAGATAGCAGAATACTGATCGAACATGCTGATATTATCCAAATTATTGATCTCGCTAAAGATACTCAACTGAGAGAACTTGGTGATACCCGTGATAAAGGTAAATTCCAGCCAAGGGTCGAGATATTTCAATGGGCTATAGAACTTCCTCATAACCAAGCGCAATGGCATCAAACTTTCCTTCTCATGCACGACATCCAAGAGAGGAGCATCATATTCGTCTATCAAAACGACCACCTTTTGACCCGTCTTCTTATAGGCACGCTTCACCAAAGACTGCAAACGCTGGCTCGGCTGCACCGCCAATTCGTCACGTCCATAGACCTGCTCGTATTCTGAAAGCATGTAGCCCAGCATCTCTTCTAACCCTTCGGGTGTCTGATTTTTGGCAGTACTCATGTCGAAGTGAAGAACAGGACGTTTCACCCATTCTTTCTCATATTCGCCAAGTGCCAAACCATCAAACAGTTCCTTCCTGCCCTCATAATATGCCTGGAGCGTAGAGACAAAAAGCGACTTACCGAATCGTCTTGGACGACTCAGAAACACATATTTAGAACCATTACGCAAGAAATCGACAATATACCTTGTCTTATCTACGTACACATAATTACCCTCTCGTATATCAGAGAAAGTTTGCATTCCTACTGGGTATTTTCTTATCTCTTCCATAGCCATATTACTTTAGACGGTGCGAAGTTACGAATAAAATATCAGATACGCAAATAAAAAGACAAAAAAAAGAGAGGCGAGCTTCACAGCCAGCCTCTCCCGAGAGATTTATAGAAAATGCCACTCATGGCATTCCTATATCGTTGATTAAAAATATTATCAAAATCTATGAAACTTAGCTTATCCTTTTGCAATATTAATACTTAGGATTCTGCTGCAGTTCCTTATTGTAGTCGCGCTCAGCCTGAGGAATAGGCAAGATAGTACGATAATCGTTATATTTGATTTCTACCTCATTGCTACTTGTTACACTCTGGTGATTACGCCAATATGCATAAGTTATCTGGTTCTCGCAGAACAACTCAATCTCATATTGATGAAGAATATCCTGAAGAGTTACAGATGTAACATCCTCATATCCTTCAATACGATTTTTCTGAATAGCATTGATGTATTTAGCTGCGGCAGCACTTGTTCCAGTCAAAGTGTATGAACCAGGATTGTCAATGTGCCACTGAGCCTCTGCAGCAATCAAATAAACCTCAGAAAGACGAATAATCTTTGGATTATTTACGTAGATATTAGCATTCTGACCAGGATACTTGGCAGGATAAGAACCTGCTGCAGCCCCATACTTTTTAGCATCTGTCTGATCTTTAATCAAACGAGAACGTATGTCTTTTGGATGAGTAGAAAGATAATTATACAAATAGCCCTTAGTATTGAAAGCACACTCAGGATAACCTGTTGCATCTGTATAATAGCCAGGACCATAACGCTGAGCATTATATTCAGAAGAAAGTTTCATCTCAAAAAGAGTCTCTGCTGCGCCTTCGCTAGCCCATGAAGAAATATAATTACTTCTTGAAAGAAGTTCCAATGCGGAATTCTTGTCATTGGAATAGTCTATTACCTCCTTAGCATCAGCGAGAGCCTTGGTGTATTCACCAGCATAAAGGTAAGCACGAGCACGAAGAGCCAAAGCTGCATAATAGTTAAAGTAACCTACATCAGAAGTTTTGCTCAGCAAAGGAAGTGCATCGGTAAACTGCTGAATAATGTAGTCGTAAGTTGTTTTCAAATCAGTACGAACACCCTTATAACCCTGTGGGAAAGTTTTGTCTGCCAAAACCAAGCCCAAAGAGTTTGAAGGATTATCCACTGTTGTTGGAATGTAACAGAACATACGAGCCAAGTCGAAATGCAGCAAACCACGCCAAGCAATCAACTGACCTTTGAGATTGTCAATTGTAGCCTGCTTACCTTCCACATTAGGAACAGCTTCCAAAGCACTGTTTACATTTGACAATGCCTTATAGAAAATCTGATAACCTGCATCAGGATATGTTCCGTTAGGAGAATAAACATATTGACGGATTTCATCTGTCTGTCCCTGTGAAGAAGGAGCCATGAAATCGTTAGTACGTAAATCACCAAAAAGAGTAAACTCAGAGGCGTATGACATTCTATCATAATCAACCAAAGAACCAGAGAGAACATAACCAATACCATTGACGGCATTCTGCAAATCAGAAGTACTCTTAATAGCAGAGTTGGCAGGTAGTTCTGTAGAAGGTTCTCTATCGAGGAAGTCGCTGCATGAAGAGAACATCATGCTTGCAGCAATACCCAATACTAAATATATCTTTTTCATATTTATAATCTTCTATTATTGTTTAAAAACTGAAATTGAGACCGAACAGGAACTGACGTGTTGTTGGAGTATCAGTCTGACGATAACCATTGACATCTACATCTGGATCCAAATCCTTGGCTGCATTGTAAATCAAGAAAGGATTGGTTGCACGGAAATAAACGCGCAAATTGCTGATATACTTCTTGAAATATGGCACAGTCCAACCAATAGTAATATCGCGCATACGAATGTTATCTGTAGAGATAATTTCACGTGAAGAGAACTTATCTGAACGATAAGGATTACTCATAATTGGCTTAGGGAACTCTGCTACATCACCTGGCTTTTTCCAATAATTACCTGCTACACGCTTAGACATATTGAATGTGCCCATACGAACACCATCGCTATAAGTCAAGAAGTAACCTGGATAATCGAACAAATCACCACCAAACTGATAAGAAATCATGAATGAAAGATCAAAGTCCTTGTAACGGAAAGTATTGGTCATACCACCAATCCAATCAGGAACGCCCTTACCGACAATAGTTTTGCCTGCCTTTGAATACTCAGGTGTTACACCCTTAGACTCATCCTCTGGGTCGATCCAGAATTCCATCAAACCAGTCTCAGAGTTTACACCCTTAGCTTTTGGCAAATAGAATGTATGCATAGACTCACCCTCACGGAGCAAGTACATATTACCATCACCATACTGAACATCGTCACCATTAGGCAACTTGTTTACCTTGATGCTCTGCTTTGTCAAATTGAAATCTGTTGTCCAAGAGAAATCGTTGGTACGAATATTCTGAGAACTGATAGAGAACTCAAGACCCTGGTTCTTCAACTCACCAATATTATTCCAATAACTATTGAAACCAGTTACGTATGATACAGGCATCTGGAAAAGAAGGTCTTTTGTCAACTTGTTGTAATAATCGAAAGTCAATGTCACACGATTATACAAAGTCCAATCCAAACCGATATTGAAGTTGTGAGATTTTTCCCAGCTCAACTTTTCATTAGCCATCTGACCCCAGAAAATTGCAGGCTGTGAGCCATAACCACCGGAAGTAGAATATGTACCCATATAACCATAATAATCTGTAGGCAGGTTACCATTAGTACCATAAGAAAGACGAAGCTTCAAATCGCTGAACAAATCATTGTCCTTCAAGAATTCCTCACTGCTGATACGCCAAGCACCAGATACAGAGAAGAAGTCAGACCAACGGTTGTCTGCTGCCAAACGTGAAGAACCATCACGACGATAACTTGCAGAGAAATAGTACTTATTATCATAGTTGTAGTTTAAGCTACCCAACCATGACATCATTGCAGCAGTATAGCTCATGCTGGAGTTGCTATTAGACTGGCCATTAGACAACTCTGGCAATGCAGCAGCATAATTCTGAGCAGAAGCATACAATATCAACAGGTCGCGCTTCTCTGTCTCAAAACCAGCCATTGCAGCAAGATTATGCTTACCAAATGAATGATTATAATTCAATGTTGTAGAAGAGGTAAGAGTCTTACTTGTATATACGCTACGAGAACCAATACCATTCTGAGCCTTACCATTTACACTCTTTGGAGCCCAGAACTCGCGGATACTGTTGCTCATATAGTCGAAACCAAAGACTGAACGTAAAGTCAAATCGTATGGCAACTTCAATTCACCTTCAACATTAGTCAAACTACGCATCAATTCTGCATCCAATGTCTCAGAACGATCGCCCTGATCTTTTACATTACCAAACATCAAGTTTGGATTAGAGACTTGAGATGAGAAAGAAGCGCTTGCATTATATGAACCATCTTCATTCTTTACCTTGGCAGTAGGGTCCATTGAGAAAAGAACAGACAGTGGTGAACTTGTACCAATTCCCTGTGCCTGGTCACCCTGATCACGGAAACCAGAAGTATTGGTAAATGAAAGCATTTCCTTTGCAGAAACCTTGAACCAGTCTGTTACTTTATGATCCAAATTCAAACGACCACTATAACGGTCAAAAGAACTACCCTTTACTGTACCATTCACCTTATTATAGCCAAAGCTGGTGAAGAATTTCGTACGGTCATTACCACCATCAATAGAAATCTGATGGTCTGTGGTGAAGCCTGTGCGGTAAATTTCCTTATACCAGTCTGTTGTCTCATTAGAGTCATAATTACTAAAATAACCAGATTTAATTTCTGCTAAAGCAGCAGAAGAAGCATCCATACCAGGATAATACATATTCAATGCCTTTGGATACATTTCAAAATAGTTCTTGACAGCATCAGTCCAATACTCCTTCAACTCAGCACTATTCATGGTCTCGAATGCACTCTTTTTGGCAATATTACTCCAACCCATCTGCATATCATAGTTGACATGTGTCTTACCTTCCTTACCTCTCTTGGTAGTAATGATAATGACACCATTGGCTGCACGAGAACCATAGAGTGAAGATGCTGCAGCATCCTTCAATACGGTCATGCTTTCAATATCATTTGGGTTGATAGAAGACAAGATAGACTGAGAACGGGTATGACCACCAACATTTTCCATATCACTATTTGATACAGGAACACCATCAATAACAAACAAAGGCTGAGTAGAGCCATTGATAGAACCAATACCACGAATCAAAATACTCTGGTCAGAACCTGGGTCACCTGTAGAAGCACCAAGGTTGACACCAGCCATTTTGCCTTCCAATGACTTGATAAGTGAAGATTTAGCTGCAGACATATCCTTGTCCTTCATTACAGCTGCAGAACCTGTAAAGGAAGCCTTAGTGGTTGTACCATAAGCAACAACTACGACCTCGTCCAAGGTTTTGTTGTCAGAAGTCAAAGCAATCTTCATGTTAGAACTTGCTTTAACAGTTTGTGGATTCA